>JAUXPG010000268.1 GCA_030683915.1 Gemmobacter sp. | reverse complement strand
GGACATCTTGATCCGCGGCGGAGAGAACGTGCCCGTGGTCGAGATCGAGGGTCTGCTCTACCGTCACCCGGCGGTGCAGGACGCGGCCATCGTCGGCTACCCGGATGACCGCATGGGCGAAAAGGGCTGCGCCTTCGTGGTGCTGAAGCCGGGACAGATCTTTGGCTTTGCCGACATGCAAGCCTGGATGGACCAGCACGGCGCGGCCAAGCAGTACTGGCCCGAACAGCTGGAGGTCATTGCCGCCATGCCCCGGACGGCGAGTGGGAAGATCCAGAAATTCGTCTTGCGCGAACAAGCCGCGAAATACGCCAACACCTGACTTCTGTGACGGCGCCTTTGGCGCCGTCCTGCTGAAAGGCCCTGCCTTATGGACTTCACCCTACCGCAAGTGATCACCGACAAGCTCGCCGAGCTTGACGCCTTTATCGAAGTCGAGATCAAGCCGCTGGAAGCTGCGAACATGCAGTTCTTCGATCATCGGCGCGAATACGCTCGCACCAACTGGGAAGACGATGGCCGCCCCTCGGACGCCTGGCGCGCACTGATCGAGGAGATGGAGCGCCGCGCAGATGCGGCAGGGCACCTGCGCTATTGCCTGCCCCGCGCCGCCGGCGGGCAGGACGCGGGCAACCTGATGAACGCCGCGATCCGCGAACATCTGGCCGCCAAGGGGCTGGGCCTGCACAACGACCTGCAGGACGAAAGCTCCGTCGTCGGGAACTTTCCAATCGTGCCCGCAATCCTGAAATACGGTACGCCCGAGCAGCAGGCTTATGTCGAAGGCATCATCACGGGAAAACGCCACCTATCCTTTGCGCTGACCGAACCGAACCATGGCTCCGATGCCACATGGCTGGAAACCCGCGCGGTGCGCGACGGCGATCATTGGGTCATCAACGGGATGAAGCGTTGGAACAGCCAAGTGGGCCGCGCCGAGGCGAACCTCGTCTTCGCCCGGACCTCGGGCAAGGATGGCGAAGCGCGCGGGATCACCGCCTTCATCGTGCCGACCAACGCGCCGGGCCACACGATCCTGTACAACCACTGGACGTTCAACATGCCCTCGGACCATGCCGAGGTGGAACTGAAGGACGTGCGCGTGCCCGACAGCGCCATCCTGCACAAGGAAGGCGACGGGCTGCGCATCGCGTTGATGTTCATCCACGAAAACCGGATCCGCCAAGCTGCAGCCTCGGCCGGGGCGGCACGCTACTGCATTGCGCAGGCGGTGAAATACGCCAAATCCCGCATCATCTTCGGCGAACCGCTGGCCAAGCGGCAGGCGATCCAGTTTCCGCTGGCCGAACTGCATGCCGAGGTGGAACTGGTCCGCAACTACATCTTCCGCACCGCCTGGAAAATGGACCGTCAAGACCCGGCCACGATGTCGGACGAGGTCAGCATCTGCAACTACAAGGCCAACAACCTTGTGTGCCGTGCTGCAGATCTGGCAATGCAGGTGCATGGCGGCATCGGCTATTCGCGCGCGATGCCATTCGAACACATCTATCGCCATCATCGCCGCTACAAGATCACCGAAGGCAGCGAAGAGGTGCAGAAACGGCGCATCGCGCAACGCCTGTTCGGCTTTGGCAGCCACGCCGAATGACCGCCGCGCCCGACTTCGACCCGGCCGCGCTGGCCGGGTTCCTGCGCGGGTTTCTGGGGCGGGCGGCGGACGACCTGACGATCCGGCCGACGTCGGGCGGCATGTCGAACCCGACCTATTTCGTGCAGACAGGCGACTGGCGCGCTGTGGTGCGCAAGCAGCCCGGCCGCGCGCTGGCGAAATCGGCCCATGCCATCGACCGGGAATACCGCGTGCTGCGCGCCTTGCACGGGTCGGCAGTCCCGGTTCCCGAGGCTTACCATTACCATGACGATGCCTCGGTGTTGGGCACGCCCTTCTACCTGATGGAATGGATCGAAGGCCGGGTGATGGACGGCTACGCCCTGCCAGGTGTTCCGGTGGCAGAACGGGCGGCCTTGCTCGACTCGATGGCCCGGACCATGGCCGCGCTGCACGCCGTGGATCCGGGGGCCGTCGGGTTGGCCGATTATGGCCGCCCCGGCAACTTCTTCGCCCGCCAACTGTCGCGCTGGACACAGCTCTGGGCGCAGTACCGCAAGGGCGACGGTGACAACCCCGCGCTGGACCGGTTGATCGGCTGGCTGGAACCCCGCGTCCCGCATGACGAGACCAGCGCCCTGTTCCATGGCGATTTCCGCATCGGGAACCTCATGTTCCACCCGACCGAACCGCGCGTGATTGCCGTGCTGGACTGGGAACTTTCAACACTGGGCCATCCCATGGCCGATGTGGCCTTCAACGTGCAGGCCTGGTCCATGGCGCCAGACGAAAACGGCGGCTTGCTGGGGCTGGACCTGTCAGCCCTCGGCCTGCCCGAACAGGACCGCTATCTTGCCGCCTACTACGCCGCCGCGAGCCGTCCTGACCGGCTGACCGATTTCCACCGGGCCTTTGCCCTGTTTCGCGGTGCGGTCGGCAGTGCCGGGGTTGCGGTGCGCGGCGAGGCGGGCAACAGCACCCTTCCGGATTCGGCACGCGTGGGCCAACATCTGGCGCGCGCCTATGCCCGCCGTGGCCTTGCCATCGCTCTGAACGGAGACCCCGCCCATGATGTCGCTTGAAGATGCCGTCCGAAACCGCCGATCCGTGCGCGGCTATCTGCCGCACGAGGTGCCGCAGGATCGGATTGAGGCCATCCTGACCCTTGCTCAGGCGGCACCATCCAACTGCAACATCCAGCCATGGCTCAGCCATGTTGTTTCAGGCCCGGCCTTGCGCGACCTTGGTGCCCGGCTTGTCGGCGCCGCACAGGACGGCGTGCGCCCCAACCCGGACAGCAAGGCCGACCGCACCTTTACCGGGATATGGCGTGAACGCCAGATCGACGCGGCAGTGCAACTTTACGGCGCCATGGGCATCGACCGTCACGACCGCCCGCGCCGCGATTGGGCCTATCGGCGCAATCTGGAATTCTTCGGGGCACCGCATGCGGTGTTCATCTTCACCCCGACCGAGTTCGGCGAGCGCGAGGCGGTGGACCTTGGCATCTATGCCCAGACCCTGATGCTGGCGCTGACCGCCCATAACCTTGCCTCCTGCGCCCAAGGGGCGCTGGGGCTCTATCCCGACATCATCCGCGACCATCTGGGCATCGCGCCAGACAACAAGCTGATCTTCGGCATTTCCTTCGGTTACGAAGACCCGGCCACCGCCGCCAACCGGGCGCGCGTCGGCCGCGCGCCGCTGGCTGCGTCCGTCACCTTTCACCGCTGAGGAACGCGCCATGACCCTGCCGCTGCAAGGCAAGACCGCAATCGTCACCGGCTCGGCCCGGGGGCTGGGCCGGGCATATGCCCTGCGGCTGGCGCGGCTTGGGGCGGATGTCGCGATTGCAGATCTGAAACTGGATGGGGCGGCCGACTGGGGCGAAGCGCTGACCGCCGCTACCGTGCCCGACGAAGTTGTCTCCATTGGCCGCCGCTCGCTGGGCGTCGAGGCCGACCTGTCGCGCCCCGAAGGCGTGGCACGGATGACAGGCGCCGTCATGGCAGCCTGGGGGCGCATCGATATCGTTGTAAACAATGCAGGTGGTGCCATCGCCCGCAACTCCGGCCCCTTGGGTACCGAGACATCGCAGGAGGACTACGACCTCCTATTGGATGCCAACCTGCGGTCCTGCGTGCTGATGTGTCAGGCCACGGCCCCGGTGATGAAAGCTCAAGGAAGCGGCGTGATCGTCAACGTCTCGTCGCAGACGGGGGTCAGCCCCCTGCCCGGTGGCGGACTGGCGGTCTATGGTGCCGCCAAGGCCGCCGTGGCGATGTATACCCGCGCTTTGGCCGCCGAACTCGGGCCGCATGGTATCCGCGTCAATGCCATCGCACCCGGCATCATCATGACCGCGCGCGTGGCGGCACAGGCGGCGGCGCGCGGTCTGGGCACCAACGCGCAGGCCGAAGCACTGCCCCTGCGCCGCCTTGGCACGGTCGAGGACTGCGCCGGTGTGCTGGAATTCCTGACCACGAACCTGTCACAATACGTCACCGGGCAGATCATCTGTGCCGATGGCGGGGCGGTGCTGCATGCCCACTGATCCGCTTGCGGGCCGGGTCGCGCTGGTCACCGGATCGGCCCGGGGACTTGGCCGGGCCTATGCGCTGCATCTGGCGCGGATGGGCGCGGACGTGGTGATCACCGACATCAACCTTGCAGGCGCCGCCCGCATCGGCGAGGCGCTGAGCGCCGAAACCGTGATGGCCGAGGTGACGGGCATTGGCCGCCGATCTCTCGGGTTGCAAGGCGACTTGCGCGACCCCGCTTTCGTCACCGACCTGTTCGCACAGGTGCAGACGGCTTTCGGGCGGCTGGATATCCTGGTGAACAACGCCGGTGTAGCGGTGGCGCGGGGCAGCGGGCCGATGCCGTCGGAAACCACCGCCGACGGCTATGCGCATATCATGGACAGCAACATGCGCTCCACCCTGCTCTGCAGCCAGCAGGCCGCCCGGATCATGCGGGCGCAAGGCGCAGGCGCCATTGTCAACATCGCGTCGCAATGCGGGCTGGCACCGCTGAAAGGCGGCAGCCTTGGCGTCTATGCCGCGGCCAAGGCGGCCGTGGCGGCCTATACCCGCAATCTGGCCGCCGAGCTCGGCCCAGCGGGCATCCGGGTCAACGCCATTTCGCCGGGGATCATCGAAACCGCCCGGGTCCGCGCCCTGCCCCCCGGGGAGGGCGTCGGCACCCCCGATCAGCTGGAGGCCATCGCCTTGCGCCGCTGGGGCCAGCCCGAAGATGTGGCCGAGGTCCTGGGCTTTCTGGTGTCGGACGCTGCGCGCTATGTCACGGGTCAGGTGATCTCGGTCTGTGGCGGCGCCGTTCTGACGCCGCATTAGGAGGACCCATGCCGGTTCTGCTGGAAACCGTTGCCGAAGGCATCGCCACCCTCACCCTCAACCGCCCCGATCGGCTGAACGCGCTGAACGCCGCCTTGCGGGCGGCACTGGCCGAAGCGCTGCGGCGCGCCGATGCCGACCCGGCGGTGCGTGTCATCGTGCTGACCGGCGCGGGGCGCGCCTTCTGCGCCGGCCTCGACCTGACCGAACTGGCCGATCATGGGCCTGACGTGACGGCGCAGGTTGCGACAACAGATTTCGGCCTGATCCTCGCAGGTCTGAAAACGCCGGCGATTGCCGCGATCAACGGGCCTTGCGTGACCGGCGGGTTCGAGATTGCGCTGGCTTGCGACATGATCCTCGCAGCGGACAGCTCTTATTTCTGCGATACACATGTCAAGGTCGGGTTGTTGCCCGGCTGGGGCCTGTCGCAGCGCTTGCCGCGCCTGATCGGCCCTTACCGTGCAAAGGAGCTGTCCCTGACGGCGCGCCGCCTTCCCGCCACCGAAGCCGCGGCCTGGGGGCTGGTGAACCGGGTCGTCCCGGACGCGGACCTGCTGGCGACGGCACAGCACCTTGCACGGGATATCGCAGCATGGCCGACCGCGAATGTCGCCGCCATCAAGGACCTGATCGACAACGGATATGCCCTGCCCTTGTCCGAGGCGCTGGCGCTGGAACGCGATCAATCCCGCGCCTCGAACGCTGACTCCGTGCCGTCACCCCTTCGCTGATTGTCATCTGTTCCCGGCTGTCCCAAGTGCGCCCGACCCATTCGCCATCGGTCCGAGAACCGATGGTGACCGGCAGCGCCCTGGTTCGACGCCCGGATCAGCGCCCCAAAAAGGCAGGCTTGCGGCGGCTGGCAAAGGCGGTCAGCCCTTCCCACGCATCGTCGGTGGCGGCCAGCCGCGCCAGCGCCTGGGCCTCGTCCTCCAGTTGGGTTTCCATGCCGTTTGTGCGGGCCGACAGAATCGTGCGCCGGATCGCGCCATAGGCCAGCGTCGGCCCGGACGCCAGACGGCGGGCGCAAGCTTCGGCCTCGGCCATCAGCGTATCGGGGGCCGTGACAAAATCCACCAGCCCCGCCGCCTGTGCCTCGCTGGCGGTCAGGGTTTCCGACAGCAACAGGAACCGTTTCGCGCGCGCTGGCCCCATGCGGGCCGAGAGCGACAGCGTGGTGCCGCTATCAGCACAGAACCCGATCATCGAGAAGGCAGCGTTGAACTTCACACCTTCGGCCGCGAACAGCACATCGGAGAAAGCGGCCAGCGACACGCTGCCCCCGGCCACATCGCCATGCACCGCACAGACGACCGGCGCATTCATCCGCTGCAACCGGGCAATCGCCGGATGCAGGTCCGAGGTCCAGTCCTTGACTATCCCGGGCAAGGCCGCACGATCTTTCACGAAACTCCGGATATCTCCGCCCACGGAGAAAAAGCGCCCCTCTGCGGTCAGCAGCACCGCCCGCACATCTTGCCGGTGCGACAGCTCCACCGCCAGCGCGCGCATGTCGGCGCAGAATGGCCCGTCGATGGGGTTGCCGCGCGCCGGCTCGGTCAGGGTCACGCGGGCCAGACCGTCATCGATCTCCAGACGAAGAGTGTTGTAGACGGTCATCGTTGCCTCCATGCTGAGATTTCCGAAGGTTACATGTATAGCTTACTGTACGCAAGCGAATAGAAATCTGACAACGCCACGCGCCCCGGTACAGGCCCGGGTGCAGCGGCACCAATCGGGGTGCGGTCCCTGAACGAGCCGTTCCCCGAAGTGTCGGCTCGGGCGACCGTGCCACTTCCGTAAACGCCAATGCAACGGGCGCGGGAACTGAGCCAAACTTGCCACGAAAGCAGACAACGTGAGGTGTAGACGGAAACGATGCCATGGGCCGGTTGACAGGAACGTAATCTAGCTTATTGTGATAGTAGTATATAAATGGCGATTCCGGTCATGCATCACCTTTGGTGCCCAGGCGGTTCCGGCCAAGGAAGTCAACCTCACCATGGACTGGAGGAGTGGAATGGAGCAGTCAGCCACCATCAACGGGATCATCGCCGATCTGGCGCAGATCGCCGCCGATCCGGGTCGCTATGCATCGGGCTGGAAGGCACGGCGCGAGGGCCGGGTGGTTGGTATCCTCCCCATGAACTTTCCGCCCGAGATCGTTCACGCGGCAGGCGCACTTCCGGTTCTGATGCAGGAGGATGACGCGGCGATCACTTATGGTCGCAGCCTTCTGCACGAGTTTTACTGTGGCTATACACGCAGCCTTGTCGATCAGGCGGCCACCGGAAAGCTGGCGGGCTATGACGGGTTGTTCCTGGTCGATCACTGCGTGGCGCTTCTGGGGGCAGTCGATGCCGTGCGCTTCGAGTTGCCGGAGATGCCGGTGTACCTGGCGCAGTTCATGGCCTCGATGGACGAGCCGACCACGCGGCCGCAGGTCGGCGAACAGATCGCCGCCCTGCGCCAGCGCCTTGGCGAACTTTGCGGCGTGTCGATTTCGGACGCGGCCATCCAGCACAGCATTGCAGCCTACAACCGGAACCGCGGCCTGCTGCGGAAGGTTTACGATCTGCGGCGCCGCGGCAGGATCGCGCTGGGAAGCCGACAGATGCAGGTGCTGATCAAGTCGTCCATGGTGATGGACGTGGAGGAACACACGGCGATCCTGACCAAGCTGGTCGCGCTGTTCGAGGCCTACCCGCAGGTACCCGAAGGTCAGGTCCGGTTGCATCTGTCCGGGCATTTCTGCCATGCACCCCGGCCTGAGCTGCTGGACATGATCGAAAGCTGCGGTGTTACGGTCGTCGATGACGATGTCTTCACGGGGTACCGCTACATTGCCACCGACGTGCCAGACGGGCCCGATCCGGTCGAAGCGCTGACACAGTGGTACTTTGACCGGAATAGCAACGTTCCCTGTTCGACACGGGCGCAGAAGACGGTCGACTGGGAAGGCTATCTGGTGGACTCGCTGAAAGGCAGCGGCGCGCAAGGCGTTGTCGTTCTGATCGCAAAATTCTGCGAGCCACACATGCTCTACTATCCCGAGTTGCGAAAAGCCCTGCACCGTGAGGGGATTCCGCACCTTGTGGTCGAGACCGAGCATGAAGGACTGGCGCTTGAAATGCTCAAGACCCGGGTCGAGGCGCTTGTCGAAGGCATCCGCCGCCCGCGCATTGCAACGGCCCAAGCCCTAGCCTGACCTTTGCCCAAGGAGCAAGCGATGTCTGTCATTACTGAAGCAACCAAACCCGGTCAGGCCAGAACCGCGCCGAATGCCAATCGCCTTGTCAGCACCCGCGCCGGTGGCAAGCTGGTCAAGGATTACTGGGACAACCTGTTCACCGCACGGGATCGCGGCGCAACTGTCGTCTGGTACAATGGCGCCGCGATCAACCCGATCCTGCAAGCGGCCGGCGTGGAATGGTGCCACGGCGAGGCCTTTGGCGCCCGGTTGGCCGCAATGCACCTGGAACAACCTGCGCAGCTGGCAGGCGAGGCCTATGGCTATATCAACGAGCTTTGTTCCTATGCCCGGACAACACTGGGATGCGCCTTGCTGACGAAGCAGGAAGCGACGGCAAAGATCGAAATGGACGGCTTGCCGGGCGTGCCCGACAAGGAGGTGCTGGCCAGTCGGCTGCCCCCGCCCGACCTGTTCGTGAATGCCTATGCCGGGTGCAGCACCGGCCAGCAGTGGGACGAAGTGTCCTATCGGGTTTTCGACAAGGAACTCCCATTTTTCAAGGTCTCTTACCCATTGCTTTGGGGCAACCGGCCTGATGCCGGTTACCTGCGCGGCGAGGAATGGGACAATGCATCGAAGTTTGTCGCCAGTCAGCTCCACGGTCTGATCGAATTCCTCGAACACCAGACCGGGAACCGCTTTGACTGGGAAGGTCTGCGGGAATCGATGCATTACATCAAGCGGGCCGCCCAACTGCGCATCGAGGCACTCGAGCTCTGCAAGGCCCGGCCGACCCCGGCGGTGTTCTGGGATTGGGTGGCCAGCATCGCCCCAATCAACTTCCTGCCGGGCAATCAAGCGCTGGTGGACTATTTCGCCGCCGTCAAGGCCGAAATCGAGGACCGCCTGCGCGACGGGGTCAGCTCCTTGCCGAACGAACGCTACCGGCTCGCTTTCGATGGGATCATGAACTGGAACAAGGTCGGTTGGCTTGCCAACAAGTTCGCCGAACATGATGCTGCCGTCGTCTGCGGTCGGTACACGCACAACAGCTTCTGGCATGAACCGCAGCTGATCGACGAGGACGATCCGATCCTTGGCATGGCGCAGCATTATCTGCTGTGCCCCTTCAACCACAGCGCAAGAAACCTGGCCGAACAGGTCCTGCGGGATTGCGAGACCTACGGCATCGACGGCATCGTGTTTCATGCCACGCGCACCTGCCGTTCGGCCACCAACGGGCAGCTTCTGCTGGCAAAGATGGCCCAGGCGCGGGGCATGCAGACGATGTTCTTCGAGGGCGATGTAGCGGACGAGTCCTTCTACAAGGACGAGGTTCTTCAAAACCGTCTCGAGGCGATGCTCGAAACCATCGACGTCCAGCGCGGTCGCTGACCTGCATAGCCGCGTCGTCCCGGTGATCGCTGATCGCCGGGACGGTTACACGATCAGACCCTCAGGGCGGCTTCAGAACAGCAGCCCCGGAAGCCAGAGGACAATCCCTGGAAACAGGACTATGATTGTTACGCGGACAAGGTCCGCCACGATGAACGGGACCACACCCGAGAAGATGCTCTGAATCCGGATATCCGGTGCCATCGACTTGATGACGAACAGATTGATGCCGATGGGCGGCGTGATCAGCCCGACTTCGGCGACGATGACCACAAGCAACCCGAACCAGACCGGATCGTATCCCAGCCCGATCACGATCGGAAAGAAGATCGGTATCGTGATGAGCATCATCGAGATGGTTTCCAGGAAGCACCCAAGCAGGATGTAGATCAGGACCATGATGGAGATCACAACGACGGGCGGGATTCCGGCTGCCGAGACGAAACTCTCGATTCCCTTGTGCACGCCCGTCAGGTTGATAAACTCGACGAACACAAAGGCCCCGAACAGGATTGCCAGCAAGGCGGTTGATGCAATTGCGGTTTCCACGATGATCTGCCAGATGCGACGCAGCGACAGGTTGCCCGATGCCAGTGCAAAGAACAGCGCCCCGACGGCCCCGATCCCGGCCGATTCTGTCGCGGTGAAGAACCCGGAATAGATCCCGCCCATCACCACGCCGAACAAGGCAAGCACCGGCCATATTCCATACAGCGCCGTCAGCCGTTCTGCCCGGGACGCGCCTTCGGCTGGCGGGGCGGCAGCCGGATTGCGCCAGACGAACCACTTGACCGCGGCGATATAGCCCAAAACACCAAGCAGGCCCGGCAGAATGGCACCGGCGAACAGCATCCCGATATGAGACTGGGT
>JAUXPG010000193.1 GCA_030683915.1 Gemmobacter sp. | reverse complement strand
ATACACCGGATAGGGCGTCCGCGTGGCCCACAGGATCGCGGCCAGTATCGCCACCGCAATGAGCACGGGATTGACCAGCGGATGCCGCCCCGACACCCGCGATGCCGCATCGCCGATTACATAGGCCGACAGCGTCAGCGTCAGCCACAGCAACGGCTCCTGCCCCAGATACCCCCAGATTTCTGCGAAATCAGTCATCGTCGCGCGCCCCGGTCAGCCGCGCCAGCGCCACGAACACGAGCGCGCCAGCCCCCATCGCGATCACGGTGGACCCAAGCAATGCCGCCGCAATTGCAAGGCCCTGCCCGCCCAGCGTGGCCAGATGGCCGACCACGCCTACGCCCGCAGGCACAAACAGCAGCGACAGATGCGTCAGGATGCCCTGACCCGCCGGGCGCACCGCATCGGCCAGACGCGCCGATGCCAGCATTCCCACCAGCAGCAGCATCATGCCCAGCACCGGCCCCGGAACGGGCAGGCCAAGCGCCCTGACCCCTGCCACGCCCACCAGCTGAAAGATCAGGATCAGCGTGACGGACAGCGCCATCGCCTAGCCTGCAAAGGCGCCCGGATTGGCCTCGCGCGCCATGTGGTCCAGCACGGCGTTGACGAACTTCGGCTCTTTGCCTTCGGGAAAGAACGCCCGCGCCACATCGACGAATTCGGTGATTGCAAGCTTGGGCGGCGTGCCGGGGGCCAGAAATTCCGCCCCCGCCGCGCGGAACAGGGCGCGCAGCACCGGGTCGATCCGGTCAATCGGCCATGCTGCCACCAGCGCGCGGTCGGTCATCTGGTCGATCTTGGCCTGCCAGTTCACGGCCCAGTCCAGCAACATGCGGAAATGGTCCGGGTCGCCTTCGGCAAACTCGACCTCGTCGATTTCCATGCCGAAGCGGTGGCTTTCGAATTCGCGCGCCACCGCTTCAACGGTCTGCCCCGACATTTCCATCTGATACAGCGCCTGCACGGCATAAAGCCGCGACGCCGACCTTTTCTTCCGTTTGGCCGCCGTGGCCGCCTTGCGCTTGTCTTCGGAGGTCATGCGCGGAAATCCGTATCTGAAGCGGGCTTGAAGCCGATACCTTTGGTCGCCCCGGACCAGCGCCGCGCCAGCGCGATCAGGTGCAGCGCGGCCATTGCGGCGCCCCCGCCCTTGTTTTGCTGCGCGGGGTCGGCGCGGACGGCGGCCTGTTCGTGGTTTTCCACCGTGAGGATACCGTTGCCGATGCAGGCCCCTTGAAGCCCCAACAGAGTGATCCCGCGCGAACTGTCGTTGCAGACGGTATCGTAATGCGTCGTCTCGCCCCGGATCACGCACCCCAGCGCGACATAGCCATCATAGTTGGCCATGCGTTCGGCGATGGCGATGGCGGTCGGAACCTCCAGCGCGCCGGGCACCTCGATCAACTCGCAGGTCGCGCCCACGCTGGCGGCAGCGGCCTGCGCGCCCTCGACCAGATGGTCTGCGATGTCGCGGTAATAGGGGGCCACGACGATCAGCAGCTTCACGGGTTTGTCGAAAATCGGCGGCGGCGGGGTATAGTGCGAGGAACCGGCCATGACCTTAGCCCTTCGGAATCGGGCGGGTGCCCGTGATTTCAAGGCCGTAGGCATCAAGCCCCACCACGCGCGGACGCGCCGAGTTGGTGGCAAGCTCGATCCGGCGCAGGCCCAGCGCCGACAGGATCTGTGCGCCAAGCCCATACTGCCGCAGCGTCTGGGGCGAATGTTCGCCCTCCATCACCAGTTTCATGGTGGTATCGCGCAACAGAACGACAACGCCGCGCCCTTCGGCGGCGATCATGCGCATGGCCCCTTGCAACTCGCCCGCGTGTTCGGGGTTGATGCCAAGCACATCCTCCAGCGGGTCCAGCGAATGCACCCGCACCAGCACCGGCGCATCCAGCGTCAGGTCGCCTTTGGACAGCACGATATGTTCGGCGCCCTGCGTCTCGTCGGTGAAAATACGCATCAGCCAGTCACCGCCATAGGCCGAGGTGACAGGGCGCACCGCCTTTTCATTCACGAGATTGTCGTGGCGGCGACGATAGGCGATCAGATCGGAAATGGTGCCGACCTTGAGCCCATGCCGCTGGGCAAACGCCACCAGATCGGGCAGACGCGCCATCGACCCGTCGTCATTCATGATTTCGCAGATCACACCCGAGGGGTTCAAGCCGGCCAGACGGCTGATATCGACGGCGGCCTCGGTATGGCCCGCACGCACCAGCACGCCACCGTCACGGGCGCGCAGCGGGAATACGTGGCCCGGCGTCGCGATGTCGGCCGCGCCCTTGGTGGGGTCGATGGCGACCGAAATGGTGCGCGCCCGGTCATGCGCCGAAATGCCGGTGGTGACGCCTTCGCGCGCCTCGATCGACAGGGTAAAGGCGGTTTCGTGACGGCTGGAGTTCTTGGGACTCATCAGCGGCAGGCCCAGCGCCTCGATCCGCGCGGCGGGCAGCGCAAGGCAGATCAGCCCGCGCCCGTGCGTCGCCATGAAGTTCACCGCCTGCGGGGTGCACATTTGCGCCGGGATCACCAGGTCGCCTTCGTTCTCGCGGTCCTCGTGATCGACCAGAATGAACATGCGGCCATTGCGCGCGTCCTCGATGATCTCCTCGATCGGCGAGATGGCAGTGCCCCAGTCGCGTTCGACCGGACCGGGTGTTTCGAATTCATCGGCCATGGTGGACCCCTTGCGCGTTTGCCACCCGCAGATAGCGCAAGCCTGCCGGTGAGGCCAGTGCCTATCGCCTTGACCTTGCCGCGCCACCCGGTCAGGCATCAAGGGCGAACGGGGGGCGAATGGCATGGACGCGGCTGAACTCAGACGGGACAACCTGCGCGGCGGGCTGCTTATGGTCGCGTCGATGGCGGCGTTCTCGGTTGAGGACACGTTGATCAAGGGCATCGCCGGGGCCATTCCCACCGGTCAGATCATCGCCACGCTCGGGATTACCGCAACCTGTGCGCTGTCGATGATCGCCCGGTCGCGCGGCGCGCCGCTGTGGGGGCCGTTCGTCGGCCACCGCATGGTGATTCTGCGCAATCTGGGCGAGATGTCGGGCGCCATCGGCTTTGTCACCGCGCTGGTGCTGATGCCGCTGTCGGTGGCGGCGGCGCTGTTTCAGACGCTGCCGCTGGTGATGACGCTGGGGGCCGCACTGTTTCTGGGCGAGCGGGTCGGTTGGCGGCGCTGGACCGCCATTGCCGTGGGGTTTGCCGGTGTGCTGGTGATCTTGCGGCCCACGGGTGCGGGGTTCGACATCTGGGCCGCCGGGGCATCGATGCTTGCGGTGGTCAGCCTTGCCGTGCGCGACCTTGCCACGCGGCGCATCGGGGGGGGCATCCCTTCGCTCAGCCTTGCGGTCTGGGGGTCGGCTGCCTTTGTGCCGGCAGGATGCGTGCTGATGGTGATTGGCGGGCAAACGCCGGTCTGGCCCGACCTGCCGCAATGGGGCGTGCTGGCTGCGGCCTCGACGCTCGGGGTGACGGGCTATTGGCTGATGGTCGTGGCCACGCGGGTGGGCGAGGTTTCTGCGGTCATCCCCTACCGCTATTCGCGCATCCTGTTTTCGCTGGTGCTGGGCTGGATCGCGTTTGGCGAACGCCCCGATCTGGCGGTCTATGTCGGCAGCGCCATGATCGTGGGATCGGGGCTTTATACCTTCCTGCGCGAACGCGCCCGACGGGTCTGACCCGCCGGGCGCTGGCAGCAGGCGTCAGCGTTTGCCGAACAGCACCTGTTGCGCCTGCTTGTTCATCGGGCCGGGGTCGCGCCGCTCGGCGCCCAACGCCTTGCCCGCCACGAACGCAGGCCGGGTGCCCAGCGACTCGAGCCAGCGCGCCATGTGCGGCTTGTCATCCAGCGTCTGTTCCTGACGTGCCCACAGGATGGCCCAAGGCCAGATCGCCATGTCGGCTATCGACAGGAAGTCGCCCGCCACATGGCTCGACTCGGCCAAGCGCCGGTCCAACACCCCATACAGGCGGCCCACCTCGCGCCGGTAGCGGTCTTGCGCGTAAGGAAGCACCTGCGGCGGGTCCATCTGCGGCGCGTAAGCCAGGAAATGATGCGCTTGCCCGGCCATCGGGCCAACACCGCCCATCTGCCACATCAACCACTGCTCCACCGCGATCCGGTCCCGTTCCGTCGTCCCCATGAACTGCCCGGTCTTGCGCGCGAGATACAGCAAGATCGCCCCGGATTCGAAAATCGCCACCGGCGCGCCGTCGGGGCCTTTCGGGTCCACGATGGCGGGCATGCGGTTATTCGGCGCGATCTTCAGAAAGTCCGGGGCGAACTGTTCGCCCTTGCCGATGTCAACGTAATGCACCGCATAAGGCAGGGCCATTTCCTCCAGCGCGATGGAGATTTTCCACCCGTTGGGCGTGGGCCAGTAATGCAGGTCGATCGGGGCGGGCATGGCAAGGTCCTTTTCGGTGGGCATGATCGGTTCACGGCAAGACACGGGCAGAAGGCAGGCGTGGCACCGGCATCCGGGTGCCCCCGTCAGAGTTTAGCATGGCGCGCGACGATTCAAGCCTGTCCGCCCCCTTGCGCCCCCCCCAAGGCGCAAATCCGCAGCGACGGCCTCGGCAATCCAGCCCGCATCCAGCTTGACCTTTGCTGCGCTCCGGCGTATCGCCCGCCGCGTGGCGCTTTGTTTTCCGGATTGCGGGCCACGTTAAACAAGCCGCTAAAGAGGACCCCGGCTTGCCCCGGCGCCCTCTGGTGTCCGGGGCTTTTTGATGGGGGTCCGCCATGGCCGACAACTGGAAGACACGCACCAAGCTGGTGCATGAGGGCAGCCGCCGGAGCCAGTATGGCGAGATGGCCGAGGCGATCTTCCTCACGCAAGGGTTTGCCTATGACAGCGCCGAATCCGCCGAGGCGCGGTTCGTCAAAGCGGGCGACGATGAATTCATCTATGCCCGCTACGGCAACCCCACCACCCGGATGTTCGAAGAACGCATCGCCGCGCTGGAAGGCACCGAAGACGCCTTTGCCACCGCATCGGGCATGGCAGCGGTCAACGCCGCGCTGGTGTCGATGCTTCGGGCGGGCGACCACGTGGTCAGCGCCCGCGCGCTGTTTGGCTCGTGCCTCTACATCCTCGAAGAGGTGCTGACCCGCTACGGCGTGCGCGTGACCTTTGTCGATGGTGCCGATCTTGATCAGTGGCGCGCCGCGGTTGTGCCCGGCACCAAGGCGGTGTTCTTCGAATCCATGTCGAACCCGACGCTGGAGCTGGTGGACATTGCGGCGGTGTCCGACATTGCCCACGCCGTCGGGGCACTGGTGGTGGTCGACAATGTGTTCGCTACCCCGATCTTTTCGCGGGCCGTCGATCAGGGCGCCGATGTGGTGGTTTATTCTGCGACCAAACACATCGACGGTCAGGGCCGCGCGCTTGGCGGCGTGATCTGCGGCACCCGCGACTATATCCGCAAGGTCGCCGAACCCTATCTCAAACATACGGGCGCAGCGATGAGCCCCTTCACCAGCTGGATCATGCTGAACGGCATGGCCACGCTGGACCTGCGCTGCCGCGCGATGGCTGAGTCGGCGCTGACCGTCGCCCGCGCGCTGGAAGGCCACCCGAAAGTGACCCGGATGATCTTTCCGGGCTTGCCCAGCCATCCCCAGCACGCGCTGGCCATGGCGCAGATGGGGTCGGGCGGCACCTTGGTCACGTTCGAGGTGGCGGGCGGCAAGGAGGGTGCATTCCGCTTCATGAACGCGCTGGAGATCGCCAAGATTTCCAACAATCTGGGCGACGCGAAAACCATCGCCACGCACCCGGCCACCACCACGCACCAGCGCCTGCCGCAAGACCAGAAGGACGCGCTGGGGATCACGCCGGGGCTGATCCGGCTTTCGGTCGGACTGGAAGACGCGGACGACCTGATCGCGGACCTGATGCAGGGGTTGGCGCAGGTTTGACCCGCAAATCCGACACAGACTTCGGTTGAAATGCTGCAAGTTTCGGGAAAGTCTGTCGCAGCTTTTGCATCGGGAGGTCCGCAGAATGCGTTTTCAGATTCTGGCGACCGCGCTTTTACTTGGCGCGGCCGAAACCGCAGCGGCCGATCCCGCCCGCTGCGCGGCCATCGCTGAGCCGAGCCAGAGGCTTGGGTGCTACGACGATCTGTTCCGCACCACCGAGACCCTTCAAACCGATGGCGATTGGTCGGTAAGGATCGAAAAATCGCAACTGGACGACAGCACTTCGGTCTACATCTCGCTCGAATCGCAGAATCCGCTACGTGGCCGGTTCGGACAAAAGGAACCCGCCAGTCTGCATCTGCGCTGCAAGGAAAAAACCACGGTCGCCTACATCTATTTCGGTGGGCATTTCATGTCTGACAACAGGGGCGGTGGACGGGTGGACTACCGCGTCGACAATCGACCGGCCAAGCATCGCGTCATGGACGAATCCAACGACAATCAGGCGCTTGGCCTGTGGAGTGGCAAGGCTGCCATTCCTTTCATCAAGGAACTCATGGAGGGAAGCTCGCTCTATATACGGGCGACCCCCTTCAGCGAAAGCATGATTGAGGCAACCTTTTCCATCGCAGGTCTGGCCAAGGCAATCGAGCCGTTGAAAGCGGCGTGCAAGTGGTAGCACCTACAACCCCACCACCCGCGCGGCTATGTCGGCCTTGATGCGGGTGGCGATGTAGTCGATGAACAGCCGCGTCTTGGGGTCTTTCAGACGCCGATGCGGCATCAACGCCGACAGTTGCGCGGGCAAGGGTGGGGTCGCAGTCGCCACCGGCACCAGCGCCCCGGAACGCAGGTGTTCGGCCACCTCGAACAGGGGTTTGAGCACGATGCCGCGCCCGTCCAGTGCCCAGCCGGTCAGCACATCCCCATCGTCCGTTTCGAAGGGCCCAGTGATTTCAAACCGTTGCGGGCCATCGGGGGTGACGAGCGTCCACTGGAATTCGCGTGCGCCGGGAAAGCGCAGGTTCAGGCAATCGTGCCGGTCGCGCAGCAGCGCCGCGCCATCCTCGGGCATGCCGCGACGGGCGATATAGGCAGGCGCGGCGCATAGCAGCCGGGGGCAGTCCGCGATCCGGCGGACCTTGAGGTTCGAATCCTCCAGGATGCCAAGGTGGAACGCCACGTCCAGCCCCTCGGCAGTCACGTCGATGGACCTGTCCGACAGCCGCAACCGCACGTCGATCAGTGGCCATTCGTCCTTGAAGGTCGGCACGTGCGGCGCGATGAACCGCCGCCCCACCCCCAGCGGCGCGGCCACGAACAGCACCCCGCGCGGGTTGCGGGTGGCATCGGTCACCGCCGCCTCGGCCTCGTCAATCGCCTCCAGCACCTTGCGAGCACCGTCATAAAACAGGCGGCCGTTCTCCGTGGGCTGCAGGCTGCGTGTGGTGCGGTTGAACAGGCGCACGCCCAGATGCTTTTCCAGTTCCGAGATTCGCGCCGACGCCACCGCGGGCGAGGTGCGCTGGTCGCGCGCCGCCGCACTCATGCTGCCCAAATCATAGACGCGCACGAACATCCGGATGTTGTTGACGTAGGACATGGACGCATCCCGCCACTTTTAGCCGCTGGTTGAAAGTGCTTGCTGATTGACTGTGGTAACAGAAAGGTGGCCGCCGGTATAGCCTGACCCAAAGAGGGAGATGCGCCATGTACGACCTATATGTTTTCGGGGCCTGGGCCGAGTTTGCCCTACGCTGGCTGCATGTCATCACCGCCATCGCCTGGATCGGGTCGAGCTTTTATTTCATCGCGCTTGATCTTGGGCTGCGCAAGGCGCCGGACCTTCCGGCCGGGGCGCATGGCGAGGAATGGCAGGTTCATGGCGGCGGCTTCTATCACATCCGCAAGTATCTGGTCGCCCCGGCCGAAATGCCCGACCACCTGACCTGGTTCAAATGGGAAAGCTACGCCACCTGGCTGTCAGGTTTTGCCCTGATGGCCGTGGTCTATTATCTTGGCGCCGAGTTTTATCTGGTCGATCCGTCGGTGCTCGATGTGCCGGTCTGGGGCGCGGTGGCGATTTCAGTGGCGTCGCTGGCCTTTGGCTGGGTGGCCTACAACACCATCTGCAAGGTGTTCGTGAACGCCAACCAGACGGCGGTGATGGTCGCCTTGTTTGTGGTGCTGGTGGCAATGGCGTATTTCTATGCCTCGGTCTTCTCGGGCCGCGCCGCCCTGCTCCATCTGGGGGCATTCACCGCCACCATCATGTCGGCCAACGTGTTCTTCATCATCATGCCCAACCAGCGGGTGGTGGTGGCCGACCTGCAGGCGGGGCGCAAGCCCGATCCGAAATATGGCAAGATCGCCAAGCAACGCAGCACCCACAACAACTACCTGACTCTGCCGGTGATCTTCCTGATGCTGTCGAACCACTATCCGCTGGCCTTCGCGAGCGAGTTCAACTGGATCATCGCCTCGCTGGTGTTCCTGATGGGGGTGACGATCCGGCACTGGTTCAACTCGCAGCACGCCCGCGCGGGCAGCCCGCACTGGACCTGGGGCGCCACGGCGGTGATCTTTGTGCTGATCATGTGGTTGTCCACGGCGCCGCTGCGGTTTGCCCAGCAAGACGCCGCGCTGGACGGCGCCGCCGCGCGCTTTGCCGCCGCCGACGGGTTCGAACAGGTTTCGGACATCGTGCTTGGGCGCTGCTCGATGTGCCACGCCGCCGAACCGGGGTGGGACGGGCTTCTTTGGGCGCCAAAGGGCGTTGTACTGGACACCCCCGAAGCGGTGGCCCGTCATGCCCGGGAAATCTGGTTGCAGGCGGGCGTCACCAACGCCATGCCCCCCGCCAACCTGAGCCACATGGAAGAAACCGAACGCGCGGCGATCCGGGCGTGGTTCCGGGCCGCGACCCAAGGCTGAGGCCGCAGGCGCCTCAGCGCCGTGGCTTGCCCCGCCACGTCGCCAGCCACGCGACAAACCGCCCCCAGATGCCCCGGGCCCGGTCCCGTGCCTGATCGGCCCGCGCGTCTATGTCGTCGATCCGGTCGCCGACCTGATCAACAAAGGGGTCGATCATGCGTTCACGGAACTGCGCCAGCATGCGCCAGATCAACACCGCCAATGCAAGCAACAGCACAAGGATGATGATCGACATCCAAGGGATGATCCGGGTGTCGGGCCCCGCGACCTGCCGCAGGGCGATTGCGTTGGGGAATATGGTGAAGAACTCGTTGCGCCAGCCGTAATGGGTGATCGCCACCCATTTTGGCGCCTCTGCGCTGGAGGCGAGCGAGTTGGCAATGGTTTGCAGGTTGTGGCTGTTGAGTTTGAAGTACGGTGGCCAACCCCAGCCGGTATCCTCGTTGCGATACACCATCGGCTTGCCGTTCGGCTGAACGGTCTGGATGAAAAAGACGTCGCGCTGCATTCCCGGCGCGGTGCCGACATCGGGGCCGGACCAGAAGAACGAATTCTCTCCAAAGTCGATCCGGCGGTTTTCGGTGCCGACGACGCGCACGATATCGTGCTGCGGCAGGGTATAGTGCAGCACCGACAGCACCAGCAGCACGAGTATGGCCACCACGGACCGGATCACCCAACGCATCGCGAACCCCTTTTCTCAACCAAAGTTCAGCACATAGACCAGAACCGAGATCACCACCACCGGCACGACGTAGACGCCCCACAACAGCTTGCGCCGCAGCGACCCGCCATAGCGCACCATGCCTTCGGCGATGAACGCGGCACGGTCGCCGGGGCCTTGGGCGGCGTCCCACGCTTTCTCAAGCCGCTCGCGCTCCAGACTGCGGGCATAGATCGAGATCAGCACATAAAGCACCGTCAACCCGACCAGCAGCACAAGCCCGAGCCGAAGAAAGCCGATCATGCCCTGCCCTTCCCGACCGAGCCCCAGGGGCCCACTGCCTCCAGCCGCGCGCTGGTCCAGGGGCCTGCCGGGCGCGGGGCCGCACGAGGCGTTTCATCCATTGCAGGTTCAGGGCCGAACAGCGCCGCCCGCGCGCCCGCCTTGTCGATCTTGTATTCCCGCTCCAGAAAATCCGCCACCCACTGCCGCTTGCTTTCGGACCACGTGGCATAGCTGCGGTAGAACAAGTCCTTGTGGCAAATGTAAAGCTGGCGCACGTCCAGCGGCGACAATTCCGACAACAGCATGTTGACCAGCCCCTTGTCCGGCCCCTGCGTCGCGCGGAGCAGATAGAAATAGGCCGGATGCTCCGAACTGATCGACGGCCAGTCGCCCCCGGTTTCCGCCCAACGCAACACCTCGGCCAACCCCTTGAATTCCTCGGGCAAGGCGCTCCCGAGGCGCCGTGCAATCTGGCGCAGGTCGGCGCGGTTGGCATCGGTCAGCGAAAGGCCCAATTGATCGGCCACCGAGACCAGCACGAAATCCATCTTCTGGCGCAGGATGGCGGCAGGCTCGACCCCGCGCGCGGTCACGATGCTTTCGACCAGACCGTTCTTCGTCAGCCAATCCGCCAGCATGTTGCGCTGCCGTATCCAGATCGTGTGCGCGATGGGCAAGGTCCCAAGGCTTTCGGGGGGCGCAATGGTAATGGCCCCCGGCGCCTTTGCCTTGCGAAAGATGTAGAGGCCGCCAAAGTGGCTGGTCCAGTAGTTCGGTTGTTCGAACGACATCGCAGGCAGGGAAATCGGCACGCGCGTGACATCGCCGGTCTTACGGGCCAGTCCGATCATCTCGGCAATCAGCACGTCGTCGCGCCAACCGTCGGGTTCGGCGCGGAACCGTTCGATCAGTTTGGCCAGCTTCCCGGCGTCCGCAACGTGGCCGCCGATGGTATCAGCCTCGACCGTGATGCGGCGGATGTCGAACAGTTTGGCCGGGTTGGCCAGTTCATAGACCGAATTCCGCAACTCCCCCGCCACGGCGTCCCGGGCGGTCAGCGCAAACAGTTGCGCCTCGTTGGCATCGATGAACTGGCGCAGGATGCCGCGCGCAGTGGAGAAATTGGCATTCAGCAGAGGCGCATGCTTTTGCGCCGTTGTCAGCAAGATGAACTGCCGGTTCGCGCCATCGGGGTTCAGATACAGGTCATCGCCCAGTTCATCGCCCACCTCGGGCGAATAGCCCGAAATGTCGATGTGGAAATCGGCCAGGGCGGTGGTCTTGCCGGTCAGATGCTTCAGCGCGCGGTTGTAGCGTTCGACCAGCGCGGGCGAGGCCACCTCCACCAGATTGCCGAACATCAGACCCTTTTCGATGAGACGCTTCATGCCGCCGCCCCCCGCACCGGGCCTGGTTTCGCTTCGACCAAAATATCCCGGGGTCCGGG
>JAUXPG010000189.1 GCA_030683915.1 Gemmobacter sp. | reverse complement strand
ATGGCAGTTCCCGGCCCCGAGATGGTGGCGCGCGATATCGTGCAAGGCCTGGCCACGGGTCGGTTCGCGCCGGGCCAACGGCTGGCCGAACCCGACCTTATGGCGCGCTACGGCGTGGGCCGCAGCACCGTGCGCGAGGCGCTTGGCCGGCTGGTGGCGGCGGGCGTGGTGGCCCTTGTGCCGCACCGGGGTGCGACGATCCGCCGGCTGACGCGGCGCGAGGCGGCGGATGTACTGCGCGTCGCTGCCAGCCTTCTGGAGCTTGCGGCGCGCCAGGCGGCCGAGGCGGTGGCGCAAGGCGCGGACCCGGCGGCGCTGCGCGACGCGGTGGCGGGTTTGGCCGATCCGGGGCGGGGCCGGGCGCGGTATTACCGCGCGCTCACCGGGCTTGCGGGCAATGCCGAACTGATGCGCCTCATGCCCGCGATGCAGGTGCCGCTATTGCGTGCGCAGCTGTCCGGGCACCTGCCAGAAAGCACATCCGATCACGCTCGTCTGGTCGCGGCGGTGGCCGACGGGGCGCCCGACGTGGCGTCGGCGCGGGCGGCGGCCTACCTTGCGCGGCTGCTTGCCGCGCTGCAGCAGGTGCCGGATGCGGTATTTGCCCCCGATGACCGGCGGTGACCGGCAGATTCCGCTTTTCCGTCGAAAAATTGCCCCATATGCCGGGATCAGGTGAAAGAGCCGCTGACTTTCTGGAACGCCATGAAACGCATCTCGTCGCATCCGGTCGGAATTGCCCAAGGTCAGCGCATGCTGTTTTCCGACTTTGCCGATGATGGTCCGATGTGGACAGGGTCAGGGCCACGCGAAAGCCGCCATGTCATCCGGTTCTCCGAAGCCTTCGCTGCACCGCCTGCTGTGATGGTCGGGATTTCGATGTGGGATACCGACGGCAAGACCAACCTGCGCGCCGACCTGACGGCAGAGCGGATCACCGAATACGGATTTGATCTGGTGTTTCGTACCTGGAGCGACACACGGATCGCCCGTATCCGCGCCGACTGGACGGCGATCGGTCCGCTGAGCGACGAAGATGTGTGGGATCTTTACTGACCGGCCTCAACCGAAACGGCCAGAGCCGGCAACCCAAGGTGCTGGCGCACCAGCGGGGCCAGATCACCGGCGTGGGTCAGGGGCAGCATGTGCCCCGCACCGGGCACGCTGATCGCACGGGCGCCGGGGATGCGCGCGGCCAGCGTGCCGTTGACCGCAGCCACGATGGGCGGCGACATCGCGCCTTGGGCGAGCAGAACCGGCAGGTGCAGCCCCTCCAGCCGACCGGGCGCCACAAGGCCAGGCCGGTCATCGAACAGCACCGAATTGGTGGCCGGAATCAGGTGGATGCGGTCAAGGATATAGCGGCGCAACGTGTCGGGCAGATCGGCCAGCTGCGCCCCTTGTCCCCAAAGGCCATGGAACCATTCCGCGGCCCCCGCGCGGTCGCCACGGGCGATCATATCGGCAAAAGGGCCCTGACCCGACAGCCAGTCCCCCCAAGCGGCGCTTCCCGCCGCACGGGCCACGGAAAACAGCACAGGTTCAAACAGCGTGAGCGAGCGCACAAGATCGGGGCGTTCCAGCGCCAACCGGATGGCGACCGTGCCGCCGAACGAATGGCCCAACAGGTCCACCGGCGCACCGTTCCCGATGCGGGCGGCAAGGTCGCCGGCGATGGCGGTGGACAGATCATGCAGATCGGCGCCCGGTGGCAGGTCGGCGCTGGCCCCGTGGTTGGGAAGGTCAGGCGCGGTCAGCGTGGCACCATCGCCCAAAAGGCCCGCCAGCGCGCCCCAGGCACCGCCATGCGCAAGCGAACAGTGCAGCGCCAGAACCGGGCGCGCACCGCTGCCCATCCGGCGCAGATGCACCGGATGCCCGCCGACGGGTTCGGTTTTCATGCGGCCCGGCCTGCCAGATGGCGTTCAAGGAAATCCAGCCGGTCCTGCCCCCAGAACTTTGCCCCGTCATCCACGATGTAGAAGGGCGACCCGAATACGCCGTTCGCCACAGCCTCTTCGGTGTTGCGTTCATATGTTTCGGCGCCGGTGAACAGGCCCTTGTCGGCCAGCGCCGGGTCAAAGCCATGCCTCGCCAACAGGTCGCGCAGGGTTTCATCCTCGGCGATATTGCGCTCTTCGGCCCATGTCGCGCGCAGCACACCTTGCACCAACCCGCCCACATCGCCCCCGCCCGCCGCCTGCGCGGCAATGATGGCATAAGACGATGGCGCCGCGTTCACCGGCCAATGCGCCGGATGCACGTTCAGCGGCATGCCCAGAAACTCGGCCCAGCGGGGCAGTTCCTGCAATCTGTAATCCTTGCGCGCCTGCGCCCGTTCGGACAGCGGCTTGCCCCCGGTGCGGGCAAACACCTGCCCGATGTCGATCGGCTTGTAGGTGATCGTGGCGCCGTGTCGCGCGGCCATGGTTTCCAGCCGTGATCCGGCCAGATAGGCCCAAGGCGACAGGGTGGTGAAGTAATAGTCGATATGCGTCATGTGCGGCCCCCGGCGCCGGTTCAGGTTTGCAAGACCCTAGTCGGGTGGTAAGCGGTGTCAACGCCTCGAATCCCCCCGTGCCGGAGAGCCCCATGCCCGTGATGACCGAACCCAAGCTGATCGCAGGGAACGCCAACAAGTCGCTGGCCACCGCCATCGCCCGGCGCATGTCAATGCACCGCGGCATGTCGGTGGGCTTGTTGAACGCCCGGGTGGAGCGGTTCAACGATCAGGAAATCTTTGTCGAGGTCTATGACAACGTCCGCAACGAGGACATGTATGTCATCCAGCCGACATCTAACCCGGCCAACGACAACCTGATGGAACTGCTCATCATCACCGACGCGCTGCGCCGGTCGTCGTCGGACCGTATCACTGCCGTGATTCCCTATTTCGGCTATGCCCGGCAGGACCGCCGCGCCAAGGCACGCACGCCGATTTCCGCCAAGCTGGTGGCGAACCTGCTGACCGAGGCGGGGGTGGACCGCGTTCTGACGCTGGATCTGCACGCGGCGCAGATTCAGGGGTTCTTCGACATTCCGGTGGACAACCTTTACGCGGCGCCGATCTTTGCGATGGATGTGGAGCACCATTTCCGGGGCCGTCTGGACAATGTGACCATCGTGTCGCCTGACGTGGGCGGCGTGGCACGGGCGCGCGAGTTGGCCAAACGCATCGGCTGCGCGCTGGCTATCGTGGACAAGCGGCGCGAAAAGGCAGGCGAGATTGCGGAGATGACCGTGATCGGCGACGTGAAGGGTCAGACCTGCATCATCGTGGACGACATCTGCGATACGGCCGGAACGCTGGTCAAGGCCGCCGACCTGCTGATCGAAAATGGTGCCGCCGAGGTGCATGCCTATATCACCCACGGTGTGCTGTCTGGCCCGGCCGTGGACCGGATCACCAAATCGGTCATGAAATCGTTGGTCATCACGGATTCCATCGAACCCACGGCGGCGGTCAAGTCGGCGCACAACATCCGCATTGTCCCGACGGCGCCGATCTTTGCACAGGCGATCCTGAACATCTGGAACGGCACATCGGTGTCGTCGCTGTTCGAGGTGGAGACGTTGCAGCCGATCTATGAAGGGCTGTATCCGCGGCCTTGACCATGCGTGCGCCCTTGCGTCCCGGTGTCGGCCTTGCGCTGGCGCTGGCCGCCGGCGGTGCGGCGGCGGCGGGGCAGGTGCCGTGGTCGATCTGGCCGTTGTCGCTGGCCGGGTATGCGCTGGGTCTGTGGCTGGTGGCTCGGGCGCCCGGATGGCGCGTCGCGGCATGGCACGGCTGGGCCTTCGGGCTTGGCCACTTCCTGTTGGCGCTGCACTGGATCACCGAACCGTTCCAGATTGACGCCGCGCGCGACGGCTGGATGGCGCCGTTCGCGCTGGTGTTTCTGGCGGCGGGTCTGGCGCTGTTCTGGGGGGCTGCGGCGGTAGTCTCGGTGTGGGTGCCGCGCCGCGCACTTGGGTTTGCGCTGGCCTTGGCGGCGGCCGAATACCTGCGCGGCGTGGTGCTGACAGGGTTTCCATGGGTGCAGCCCGGCCATGTCTGGCTGGGCCATGCCCCCGAACAGCTGGCCAGTCTGGCGGGTGCCGGGGGGCTGACGCTGTTTACGCTTGCGCTGGCGGCGGCGCCGGTGGTCTGGGGCTGGCGGGGGGGCGGTCTGGCGGTGGCGATGCTGGGCGCAGGCAATGGCTTTGGCCTGTGGCAGGCCCGCCAGCCGGTGCCGCCTCCGACCGGCGCGGTGATCCGGTTGGTGCAGCCCGATGCCGACCAGTCGCTGAAATGGCAGCCCGAACACGCGGGCGTCTTCTTTGCCCGGCACCTTGACCTGACTGCGGCCCCCGCCGACCGGCGCCCCGATCTGGTGGTCTGGCCGGAAACTGCGGTGCCTTTCCTGCTCAATGAACCGTGGGACGGGCTGGAGCGGATGGTGTCTGTGGCGGGCGACACGCCCATCGTGTTCGGCGTGCAGCGCACCGAAGGGTGGCGCGGCTATAACAGTCTTGCGGTGCTGGGGCGCGATGCCGAAGGGGCGCCGGAGGTCCGCGCGGTCTATGACAAGCACCATCTGGTGCCGTTCGGTGAATACATCCCCGGTGGTGATCTATTGGCGGACTGGCTGTCGGTGCCGTCATTCGCACCAAGCGAAGGATATGGTTATTCCACCGGGCCGGGGCCGATGCTACTGGATCTGGGGCCGCTTGGCCGTGCGCTGCCGCTGATCTGCTATGAGGCGGTGTTTTCCTATTTTCCCCGGTCTGCCGAACGGCCGGACTGGATGCTGCAAATCACCAATGACGCGTGGTTCGGGCAGGTATCGGGCCCCTATCAGCATCTTGCGCTGGCACGCCTGCGCAGCGTCGAAACTGGGTTGCCGCTGGTGCGGGTGGCCAACACCGGGGTGTCGGCGGTGATCGATGCGCGCGGGGCGGTCACGGCCGAACTGGGACTGAACCGGATGGGGCATCTCGATGTCGCCCTGCCCGGTGCCCTGCCGCCCACGCCCTACGCCCGGTCGGGCGGGTGGCCGGTGCTTGTGGTCTGGATGCTTGCAGTCCTGATGGTTTTCCGGCGCCATCCTGTCACAGATTGACCCCGACAAGACAGCACGATATGCCCGCCGATGACCGCTACAACGGCTTCCTGGCGTGGCGGCTGGCCCTAATGGAGCAACTTTCATGTCGCGCAAGAATTACGTGTTCACTTCCGAATCCGTTTCGGAAGGCCATCCCGATAAGGTCTGCGACCGTATTTCCGACGCGGTACTGGATGCCTTTCTGACCGAGGAGCCCAACGCCCGCGTTGCCTGCGAAACCTTTGCCACCACCAACCGTGTCGTCGTCGGCGGCGAAGTCGGTCTGTCTTCGGACGAAAAGACCAAGGCGATGATGGCGCGGGTCGACGGCATTGTTCGCGACTGTGTGCGTGATATCGGTTACGAGCAGAAAAAGTTCCATTGGAACAAGATCAAGGTCCACAATTACCTGCACGAACAGTCCGCCCACATCGCGCAGGGCGTTGACCGCGACGGCGCCGGTGATCAGGGCATCATGTTCGGCTATGCCACCGACGAGACGCCCGAACTTATGCCCGCGCCGATCCAGTATGCCCACGCGATCCTGCGCCGGCTGACCCAGGCGCGCAAGTCGGGGGCGGAGCCGACCTTGGGGCCGGACGCCAAATCGCAGATTTCGCTGCGCTATGCGGATGGCAAGCCGGTTGAGGTAACGTCGATCGTGTTGTCGACCCAGCACACCAGCAAGCGCCAGACCTCCAAGGTGATCCGCGGTATCGTGGAGCCCTATATTCGGGAAATGCTGCCCGAAGGCTGGATTACCAAGAAGACCGAATGGTGGGTCAACCCGACCGGCACCTTCGTGATCGGCGGGCCGGATGGCGATGCCGGGCTGACCGGACGCAAGATCATCGTGGATACCTATGGCGGTGCGGCGCCCCACGGTGGGGGCGCGTTTTCGGGCAAGGACCCCACCAAGGTGGACCGTTCGGCGGCCTATGCGGCGCGCTATCTGGCCAAAAACGTGGTGGCAGCAGGGCTTGCGCAGCGCTGCACCTTGCAGATTTCCTATGCCATCGGGGTGGCTAGGCCCCTGTCGATCTATATCGACACGCATGGCACCGGGGTGGTGCCTGACGCGGTGATCGAACGCGCCGTCAACACCTGCATGGACCTGACGCCGCGCGGCATCCGCACCCACTTGGGGCTGAACAAGCCGATCTATGCCCGAACCAGCGCTTACGGCCATTTCGGTCGCGCGCCCGAGGCGGATGGCGGGTTCAGCTGGGAAAAGACCGACCTGACCGAGGCGCTGAAATCCGCCGTCTGACCCTCCTCATCGGGGTGCGGGGGGCCCGGCACCCCCGCCAACCCGGCAGGACAGCATGACCGAACCCACACCCGAGCGCCGCAACTTCTATGGCCGCGTGCACGGAAAGACCCTGCGCACCAGCCAGAAGACCTATCTGGCCGAGGATCTCGGCCGGCTTAGCCTGCGCGGCGTAACGCGCGAAGACAACCCGGCGCGCACACCGCTCGATCTTGCGGAGGTGCTGCCGGGTGATGGCCCGCTGTGGCTGGAGGTCGGGTTTGGCGGCGGTGAGCATCTGGTGCATATGGCGGCAGGCTATCCGGGTATCCGGTTGATCGGTTGCGAACCCTTTGTCAACGGCATCGCCATGCTGCTGGGCAAGATCCGCAGCGCAGGTGTGACCAATCTTGCCATCCATCCGGGCGATGTGCGCGACCTCTTTGACGTGCTGCCCGATGCCAGCCTTGCACGGGTGTTCCTGAATTATCCCGATCCGTGGCCCAAGGCGCGGCACCACCGCCGTCGCTTCGTGACACCGGAATACCTTGGCCCGCTGGCGCGCGTGACGGCACCGGGCGCGGAGTTTCGGGTGGCGACCGATATTTCCGATTATGTGCGCCAGACGCTGGAGGAGGTGCCGCAGGCCGGTTTCACGCTGGTCCGGCAGGCAGGCAAAGGCGGGGCGTGGGACGACTGGATATCCACGCGCTACGAACAGAAGGCGCTGCGCGAAGGGCGCGACCCGCATTACCTGACCTTCCGCCGCAACGGCTGAGCGCGCAGACGGAGTTTTTGCAAAACTCCGCTCCGGGCATTTGAAAAAGCCTGCAACGGAGCCTTGAAAGGAAACGCCTTCAGTTGCCCGATGGCTGTGCCGGTTGGTTGCGGGCGCGCTCGGCTTCGATCTGGCGCCATTTGGCGACATTGGCGTTGTGTTCCGCCAGCGTCTCGGCAAATGCGTGGCCGCCCGAGCCATCCGCGACGAAGAAGATGTAGGGCGTGACGGGCGGGTTCAGCGTGGCCTCTATACTGGCGCGACCCGGGTTGGCGATGGGCGTGGGCGGCAGCCCGTCGATGACATAGGTGTTCCACGGCGTCGCGGTGCGCAGTTCCGATTGCCGCAGCCCGCGACCCAGCACGCCTTGCCCCTTGGTCACGCCGTAGATCACCGTGGGATCGGTCTGCCGTTTCATGCCTTGG
The DNA here is from genome assembly GCA_030683915.1 of Gemmobacter sp. GTDB lineage: Bacteria > Pseudomonadota > Alphaproteobacteria > Rhodobacterales > Rhodobacteraceae > Wagnerdoeblera. Next base: position 16,139 of record JAUXPG010000189.1, on the reverse strand, counting down.
CGCAGGCGGTTGACGAACACCGACGCGACCGTGCCGCGTTCGTCCGGCACGCCGGTTTCCTTTTCTACGATCGAGGCCATGATCAGCGCCTCTTCCTTGGTCCGATAGGGCAGGCCCTCGGCGCGGCTGGCCCACAGGTCGTCCAGCAGGCGGGTCTGGCGGGCCTGCATGTCGGCCAGCAGCGCAGCGCGGTCGGCGCCCTTGGCGACCTCATAGCTATCGGGGGCCAGTGTGCCCTCGGGCGGCAGCGCAGGGATGGCGCCCGACAGGAAATCGGCGCGCTTGAGCGCCTCGGCCGCCTGCCAGACCGTCGTGCCTTCGGCAAGGGTCACACGCAACCGGATTCCGGCATCCGCCACTGCGGCAAGGTATTCGGCCGGGGCGGCTTCGGTGGCGGGGTCGAACTTCACCACCTCCTCATACCGCTGGGTTGCCGGATCAAGCGCCCGCAGCACCACGTCCGCTGCCGCAACCCCGATGCGGAAGTTGATTTCCGACCCGCAGGACGACTGGCCACCGCGCGTCAGCTGGTCGACGATGTCGGCCATGCTGGTGCCCGGCTGGATCAGGTAAGAGCCGAATTTCAACCCTTGGGTCTTTTCGCTGTAGTCGGCACCGATCCGCAGGATGCGGGCGTCGCTGACCGCGCCCTGGGTTTCCAGCGCGCGCGACACCGCCGCAAAACTGGCCCCGCGATCAACCCGGAAACAGATCGCCTGCGCCAATGGCCCCGGCCCTTCGTATTGCCGCTTGCCCCAGGCCAGCAGGCCGGCCAGCGCGACAAGGACGACAATGAACAGGGTCAGCGCGTTCGAGGCGATGGATTTCCACATCAGCCCGCGACCTTGCCCAGAATGAGCGAGGCGTTGGTGCCACCAAAGCCAAAGCTGTTGGACAGCGCCACGTCGATCCTGCGGCGCACGGCCGCGTTCGGTGCCAGATCAAGCCTTGGCGTAACCGCCGGATTATCAAGGTTGATGGTCGGCGGTGCCACTTGGTCGCGGATCGCCAGCACACAGAAAATCGCCTCGACCGCGCCGGCAGCGCCCAGAAGATGCCCGATGCTGGATTTGGTGGAGGACATGGTGGCCCCGGCCGCTGCATCGCCCAGCAGGCGTTCCACCGCGCCCAGTTCGATGGTGTCGGCCATCGTGCTGGTGCCATGCGCGTTGATGTAATCGATGGCGTCCGGTTGCAAGCCTGCACGCTTCAGCGCCGCCTGCATGCTGCGGAAGCCGCCTTCGCCATCCTCGGAGGGGGCGGTGATGTGATAGGCGTCGCCCGACAGGCCATAGCCCAGCACCTCGGCATAGATCTTGGCACCGCGCGCCTTGGCGTGTTCGTATTCTTCCAGAACGACCACGCCCGCACCTTCGCCCATCACAAAGCCGTCGCGGTCGGCGTCATAGGGGCGGCTGGCGCGGGTCGGGTCATCGGCGCGTTTGGTGCTGAGCGCCTTGCAGGCGTTGAAGCCTGCGATCCCGATCTCCGAAATCGGGCTTTCGGCGCCCCCGGCCACCATCACATCGGCATCGCCCCACTGGATCAGCCGCGCCGCATCGCCGATGGCATGGGCGCCGGTGGAACAGGCGGTCACCACCGCATGGTTCGGCCCCTTGAAGCCGAAGCGGATGGAGACCTGCCCGGAAATGAGGTTGATGAGCGCGCCGGGGATGAAGAAGGGCGACACGCGCTTGGGGCCCTTTTCCTTGATCAGCACGGCCGTCTCGGCAATGGTGCTGAGCCCGCCGATGCCTGACCCGATCATCACGCCGGTGCGGCAGCGGTCGTCTTCGGTCTGCGGTTCCCAGCCGGAATCGCGCACTGCCTGTATCGCCGCCGCCATGCCGTAGAGGATGAAGTCGTCGACCTTGCGGCGGTCTTTCGGTTCCATCCAGTCGTCGGGGTTGAAGGTGCCGCCGCTGCCATCGCCCAGCGGGATCTCGCAGGCGTATTTCGTGGTGACATTGGCCGGGTCGAACCGGGTGATCGGGCCTGCGCCCGACTGGCCCGCCAGCAGGCGCGACCATGTGTCCTCGACCCCGGACGCCAGCGGTGTAACCATTCCCAGCCCCGTGACCACCACCCGACGCATGCTGAGCCTCCTTATGACGTTCTGTCTACTGCCGCAGGGTGATACACGGGGCGCGAGGGCCGTGCAACATCGGCCCGCCTTTGCACGCGGCAACCCGCTGCGCGCCCTGTCACGCCGGGGGGGCAAGCGGATGGGCTGTCAGGCCGCCGCCCGGCCCTTGCGACAGCCGCAGCCGGGCTTCGGGGGCCATGCGCGCGCGCAACCGATGCGCCAGCCACCCGCCCTTGGGGTCGGGCGCCAGATGCCAGCGGCTTTCCACCCCCGGCGCGCCGCCCTGTTCGGGGGTCAGCAACAGCCCTATGGCCCGCCCGCCCCCGGCCCCGGCCGCCAGATGCAACCGCCGCACCGCGGTCAGGCCCGGCGGTTCGGCCAGTTCGGCCACCGCCAGCGCCACCGCACCCGACCTGAGGCTTTCCTCGACCACCCACAGCAGGTCGGCCGCCGACCGCCCGCGCGCCAACACGATGCGCCCCGGATCGCAGAAGGCGGCCAGACCGGGGGGGTAAAGCCGGTCGCGTTCCCACGCGGGCAGGGCCCAGATCACCGGCCCGGTCACCGCCCCCGCCAGCATCGCCGCCAGCACGCGCCGCGACCGGCCACAGCCTTCGTGCACCCGTCCGGGGCGAAAGGCCACGCCATCGGCCAGCACGATATCAGGCCGGACCGGCAGGCCGGGCAAAAGGGAAGCATGAGTCGTCATGCCCCGCATCCTGACATGTTCGCTTAATGTTCTCAATTCCCCACTTGCCCTTGGCCCGATCATGGCTAGTCTGCGCCGCAACACGAAGGAGAGACCGATGCAGAAACTGCCGCTTGGCCGCACCGGCATCCAGGTCAGCGAACTGTGCCTGGGCACCATGACCTGGGGCAGCCAGAACACCGAAGCCGAAGCTCACGCCCAGATCGACATGGCGCTGGACCACGGCATCAACTTTCTGGACGCCGCCGAAATGTATCCCACCAACCCGGTGCGCCCCGAAACCGTGGGCCGGACCGAGGAAATCATCGGCAGCTGGCTGGCGGCGCACAAACGCCGGGACGGCCTTGTGATCGCCACCAAGATCACCGGCGCCGGGCAACCGGCGGTGCGCGGGGGCGAACCGATCACCGGCGCCAACCTGCGCAGCTGTGTCGAAGATTCGTTGCGCCGCCTGCGGACCGAGGTGATTGATCTTTACCAGCTTCACTGGCCCAACCGCGGCAGCTACAATTTCCGCCGCAACTGGACCTATGATCCGACCAGCCAGGACCGCGCCGCCACCATCGCCCACATGCAGGATGTGCTGGTCGAGGCCGCCAAACTGGTGGCCGAGGGCAAGCTGCGCGCCTTTGGCCTGTCGAACGAAAGCGCGTGGGGCACGGCGCAATGGCTGCGGTTGTCCGACCTGAACGGCTGGCCGCGCGTGGCCTCGGTGCAGAACGAATATTCGCTGCTGTGCCGCCACTTCGATACCGACATGGCCGAACTTTGCCACAACGAGGACGTGACGCTGCTGGCGTTCTCGCCACTCGCGGCGGGGCTGCTGTCGGGCAAGTATGCGGGCGATGTCACACCCGACCGCACCCGCCGCGCGGTAACACCCGATCTGGGCGGGCGGATCACGCCACAGGTGTTTCCGGCCGTGGCGGCCTATCTGGGCGTGGCGGCGGCGCATGGGCTGGACCCGTGCCAGATGGCGCTGGCCTTTGTGCGTGCGCGCCCGGTGCCGAGCATTCCGATCATCGGGGCCACCAGCCTTGCACAGTTGCGCACCAATCTGGGCGCGGCCGGTCTGGTGCTGAGCGCCGAGGTGCAGGCCGATCTGGCCGCCGTGCGCCGCGACCACCCGATGCCGTTCTGATGCGGCGGCTGGTGGCGGCTCTGGTGCTGGGGCTGGCGCTGGCCGGCTGCCGCGAACAGGCCCCCAAGGCAGAGCCGCTGCTGCCGGACCTGCTGCAAGAGGCGACCCTCGATTGCACCCGCACGGGGGGCCGCATGGTCAAGGCCGGGATCACCGGCGCGATGACCTGCCTGCGCGACACCCGCGATTCCGGCAAGCAGTGCCGCAAGGCCGGGGATTGCGAAGGCGACTGCCTTGCGCGCAGCGGCACCTGTTCGCCGGTGATACCCTTGTTCGGATGCCACGAAATCCTGTTGAATGAAGGCCAGAAAGCCAGACTGTGCCGAGACTGAGCCAGATAAGCGCGCGGCTCTCGACCGTGCTGGTGGCACTGGCGCTGGTGGCCTGCGCCGCGCCTGCGCCGACGCTGCTGATGCGCGACCCCGCCGTGCCGGTGCGGTCACTGGCGGCGTTTGATCTGGGGCGGCTGGCGGGTGACTGGACCGAGGTGGCGCATCTGGCCGCGCCGGACACCGGGCCTTGCGCGCCGGGGCGGCTGACGGTGCGCAGCGATGGCCCGGCCTTGCGGCTGGACGGTGCGCTGTGCCTTGGCGGGGTGCGCCGCCCGATTTCCGCACGGGCGGTGGCGGTGGGGCCGGGGCGGCTGGCCGTTTCGGGCTTTGCCGAGGATTGGTGGTTGATCTGGGCCGACGATGGCGCGCGGACGGCGGTGCTGGCCGCGCCGTCGGGGGCCTTTGCCGTGGTGCTGGACCGCGGCCGCATCGGGCCGGACCGGCTGGCGGCGGCGCGTGACGTGCTGGCGTTCAACGGCTATGCGGTATCGGCGCTGCGGTAGGGCGCGCCGGGGACGGGGCCATCGAACCCCCGTCCCCGGCGGCTGCCGCGGCCTCAGGCCCGGACGGTGCGTGAAGGCACGCCGAGACGCCGCCGTTACAGGTTTTCAGGCTGCGGCATGCCCAGGACGTGGAAGCCGCCATCGACCCGCACCACTTCTCCGGTGGTGAAGGCGCCCCAGTCCGAAGCCAGCCAGACGGCGGTGCCGCCCACTGCCTCGAGCGTGGCGTTCGACCGCAGCGGGGCGTTGGATTCCGTGTGCCGGTAGGTGGCCCGTGCGCCGCCGATGGCCGCGCCCGCCAGCGTCTTCATCGGGCCGGGTGAAATCGCGTTGACGCGGATCTTCTGCGGGCCAAGGTCGTTGGCCAGATAGCGCGTCGCCGATTCCAGCGCGGCCTTGGCCACGCCCATCACGTTGTAATTCGGGGTGACGCGGTTTGACCCCTGAAAGGTCATCGTCATCAAAGACCCGCCGTCCGGCATCAGTGCCGCCGCGCGTCGCGATACGTCGATGAAGCTGAAGCAGGAAATGTTCAGCGAATGCAGAAAGTTGCCCCGCGTGGTGTTGATGAACCGGCCGGTCAGTTCGGTCTTGTCGGAAAAGGCGATGGCGTGGACCAGAAAGTCCATCGTGCCCCATTCCGCCGCGATCTTGGCAAAGCAGGCGTCGAGGCTGGCCTCGTCCGTCACATCGACATCGACCAGCAGCGATGACCCGACCGAGGCCGCCAGAGGTTCCACCCGCTTGCCGAACGCCTCGCCTTGATACGAAAACGCCAGTTCGGCCCCTTCGCCGGCCATCGCCCGTGCGATGCCCCACGCGATGGACCGTTCATTTGCCACGCCCATCACAAGCCCGCGCTTGCCCCGCAACAGATCGCCCATCACTGCCCCCTGGCCTTCAGCCCAGATATTTGCTCATCACCAGCGTCGCGTTGGTGCCGCCGAAGCCAAAACTGTTGGACAGGACGCTGTCGAACTCCACCCCTTCGCGCAGGGTGGTGGCGATTTCTTCGGGCTTCAGTTCGGGGTCCAGCTGGGTGACGTTGGCCGAGGCGGCAATGAACCCGCCCTGCATCATCAACAGGCAATAGATCGCCTCGTGCACCCCAGTGGCGCCCAGCGAATGCCCGGTCAGCGATTTCGTGGACGAAATCGGCGGCACGTTGCCTTCGCCAAACACCCGGCGCACGGCCTTGACCTCGGTCACGTCCCCGGCGGGCGTGCTGGTTCCGTGGGCATTGATGTAGGTGATCCGGCGATCGGCAGGCAGGGTCGACAGCGCGGCCCGCATCGACCGTTCGCCGCCTTCGCCGCTGGGGGCCACCATGTCATGACCATCCGAGGTGGCGCCATAGCCCGTGACCTCGGCATAGATCTTGGCACCGCGGGCCAGCGCGTGGTTCAATTCTTCCAGCACGACAACACCGCCGCCGCCCGCGATGACGAACCCGTCGCGGGTGGCGTCAAAGGCACGCGAGGCGGTCTCGGGCGTGTCGTTGTATTTGCTGCTCATCGCGCCCATTGCGTCGAACAGGCACGACAGTGTCCAGTCCAGCTCCTCGCCGCCACCGGCGAACACGATGTCCTGCTTGCCGAACTGGATCAGCTCGGTGCCGTTGCCGATGCAGTGGGCCGAAGTGGAGCAGGCCGAGGTGATGGAATAGTTCACACCCTTGATCTTGAAGGGCGTCGCAAGGCAGGCCGAGGTGGTCGACGACATGCCCTTGGTCACGCCGAACGGGCCGATCCGCTTGGGCGAACCGCTTTCCCGCACGATGGAATGCGCCTTGTAGAACGATTTCGTCGAAGGCCCGCCAGAGCCGACGATGATGCCGGTCCGCTCGTTCGACACGTCAGCCTCGGTCAGGCCGGAGTCCGCGATGGCGTTCTTCATCGCGATGAAATTGTAGGCCGCCCCATCGCCCATGAAGCGCAGGTCGCGCTTGTCGATGTGGTCTTCCAGCACGATCTTCGGTTGCCCGTGGATGCGGCTGCGAAAGCCGTGTTCGGCGTAGTCCGGGCTGGCCACGATGCCGGACCGGCCCAGACGCAGGCTTTCCTGCACCTCGGCGGCGGTGTTGCCGATGGGCGAGACGATCCCGATTCCGGTGATGACGACGCGACGCATGGGTGCCTCCTCAGCTGGCCGACAAGGCGACCTTCATGTCCTTGACAAGATAGATGGTTTCGCCGTCGGCCTCGACCCGGCCATCGGCCACGCCCATGGTCAGACGGCGGGTTTGCAGCGCCTTGGTGAAATCGACGTAATAGGTCAGCTTCTTGCGGTCGGGGCGGACCATGCCGGTGAGTTTCACTTCGCCCACGCCAAGCGCATAGCCGCGCCCTTGCCAGCCGCGCCAGCCAAGGTTGAAGCCGGTCAGCTGCCACAGGCCATCAAGGCCAAGGCAGCCCGGCATGATCGGGTTGCCGGGAAAATGGCAGGCAAAGAACCAAAGGTCCGGCGTGATGTCGAATTCCGCGACGACATGGCCCTTGCCGTGTTCGCCCCGGTCGCCGGAAATGTCGGTGATGCGGTCCATCATCAGCATGGGGGGGGCAGGAAGCTGGGCATTGCCCTCGCCGAACAATTCGCCGCGTGCGCATTTCAGCAGGTCGTCCCGGTCGAACGTCGTCGGATACACGTGCAGATCCCCCTTGTGCCTTGGTTTCCCTGTAACACCCGGGCGCGCGCAAGGGCAAGTGGTGGACAGGTCAGGCCGCCCGTCCCATCGACGGCGCGTGCGATCCGGTGGAATATTTCCGCCGAACGGGGCAGGGGAGGATTCGCATGGATTTTGACTACGTGATTGCCGGCGGCGGGTCGGCTGGGGCGGTGTTGGCGGCGCGGCTGTCGGAGGACGCAAATGTGACCGTCTGCCTGATCGAGGCGGGTGGCGGCGGCAACAGCCTGCTGGTGCGCGCGCCTGCGATGGTGGGCGCGATGGCGCTCATCCGGCCGCCGGTGAACAATTGGGCGTTTCATACCGTGCCGCAACCGGGGCTGAACGGGCGGCGCGGCTATCAGCCGCGCGGCAAGGCGCTGGGCGGATCTTCGGCGATCAACGCCATGCTTTATGTCCGCGGGCATCCGTCGGATTATGACGACTGGGCGGCGGCGGGTGCCGACGGCTGGGATTGGGCCGCCTGCCTGCCGTGGTTCAAGGCAGCCGAAGGGAATCTGCGCGGCGCGGATGCGCTGCATGGCGCCGATGGCCCCTTGCAGGTCGGCGATCAGCGCCAGCCCCGCGCGATCACCCATGCGTTTCTGGACGCCTGCGCGGGCGCCCAGATCCCGCACAACCCTGATTTCAATGGGGCTGAGCAAGACGGCGCGGGGCTCTATCAGGTGACGCAGTTCCATTCCGGCCCGAAAAAGGGCGAGCGGTGTTCGGCGGCGGCGGCCTATCTGTTCCCCGCGATGACGCGGCGCAACCTGACGGTGTTGACCCGCGCACAGGTGGACCGGGTGGTGATGGAGGGTCGGCGCGCGGTCGGTGTGGCCTTTCGGCAGCGTGGGCGCCTGCGTGTGGCGCGCGCGCGGCGCGAGGTGATCGTGTCGGCAGGCGCCTTTGGGTCGCCCAAGATTCTGATGCTGTCGGGCATCGGGCCCGAAGCCGAGTTGCGCGCGCATGGCCTGCCGGTGGTGGCCGACCTGCCGGGGGTTGGCGCGAACCTGCAGGATCATCTGGATTATACGGTCAGCTACAATTCTCTGCGGCCAGATGTCATGGGGCTGAACCCGGCGGCAAGCCTGCGGCTGGCACGGGCGGGGCTTGAATGGCGCAAAACGGGCGAAGGGCTGTTCGCCTCGCCCGTGGCCGAAGCGGGGGCGTTCCTGCGCAGTACGCCTGACGCTCCCCGGCCCGACCTGCAATTGCACTTCCTGGTCGGCATTGTGGATGACCACCTGCGCAAGGTGCATCTGGCCGATGGCTGGTCGTGCCATGTGTGCCTGCTGCGGCCCCGGTCGCGCGGGGCGGTGGGGCTGATGTCCGCGAACCCGGATGCGCCGCCGCGGATCGACCCCGCCTTTCTCTCCGACCCCGCCGATCTGGCGGTGCTGATGCAGGGCGCGCGGATGATGGACGGCATTTTGTCGGCGCCCGCGCTGGCGCCTTGGCGTGGCCGCAGGCTATACCCGCATGATGGCAGCGATGCCGCACTTGAAGCCGACATCCGTGCGCGGGCCGACACCATCTATCACCCGGTCGGCACCTGCCGGATGGGGCGCGACCCGATGGCGGTGACAGACCCGCAGTTGCGTGTAGTCGGGGTGGACGGCCTGCGCGTGGTCGATGCCAGCGTGATGCCGACGTTGATCGGCGGGAACACGAACGCGCCGACGATCATGATTGCCGAACGCGCGGCAGATATGATCCGCCGCGCAGCCTCGGAGTAAATTGCCACCGACGCCCGGCACCACACCCGCCCCGGCCTTGTGCCGGGGCCTCGCCCCGTTTTGGCCCTGCGCTCCGGTGGAGGTCCCGGGTCAAGCCCGGGACGGGTGCTATGGACGCCGGTTTCAGTGCAGCGGGGCCGCCGTGGGCCGGTCGCCGCCGCGGCTGGGCACCATACGCCCGCCGATCAGCAGTCCGTCCACCCCTGCTGTCACCGGCAGCGTTGCCCCGTCCAGCACCTCGCCGCCCAGCAGAAGTTCGGCCAGCGGGTCCTGCACGCTGCGCTGGATCACCCGCTTCAGCGGTCGCGCGCCGAACACCGGGTCATAGCCCGCATCGGCCAGCCATGCCTTTGCCGTGCTGTCGAAGTCGAGCGTGATCTTGCGCCCTTCCAGCCGCTTGGCCAGCCGCTGCAACTGGATGTCCACGATCCCCGTCATGTCGCCCCGCGTCAGCCGATCGAAGATGATGATCTCGTCCAGACGGTTCAGGAACTCGGGGCGGAAGTGTCCGCGCACCGCAGCCATCACGTCGGCCTTGGCGGCCCGGCTTTCGGTGCCTTCGGGCAAAAGGCTGAGCGCCTGCGACCCAAGGTTCGACGTCAGCACAATCAGCGTTTGCTTGAAGTCCACCGTGCGGCCTTGACCATCGGTCAGCACTCCGTCGTCCAGCACCTGCAACAGCACGTTGAACACATCGGGGTGGGCCTTTTCCACCTCGTCAAACAGCACGACCTGATAGGGCCGACGCCGCACCGCCTCGGTCAGCACGCCGCCCTCGTCATAACCGACATAGCCGGGGGGCGCGCCGATCAGGCGGCTGACCGAGTGTTTCTCCATGAACTCCGACATGTCGATGCGCACCATCGCACTGTCGTCGTCGAACAGGTATTCGGCCACGGCCTTGGTGAGTTCGGTTTTCCCCACACCCGTCGGCCCAAGGAACAGGAATGACCCCAGCGGGCGGCCTTCGTCGTTCAGTCCGGCGCGGGCCCGGCGCACGGCATTCGCCACCGCCTGCACCGCCTCGCGCTGGCCGATCACGCGCTTGCCCAGTTCTTCCTCCATCTTCAGCAGCTTTTCCCGCTCGCCCTCCAGCATCTTGGAGGTGGGAATCCCCGTCCAGCGTTCGATGACCTCGGCAATCTGTTCGGGGCGGACAGCATCGGACACAAGTTTGTCCGACCCTTGCGACTCGGCCTCGGCCAGTTGCTTTTCCAGCGCCGGAATGCGGCCATACTGCAACTCACCGGCGCGGGCGAAATCGCCGTCGCGCTTGGCGATTTCAAGGTCGGCGCGGGCACGGTCCAGCTTTTCCTTCAGATCGCGGGCGCCCTCCAGCCGGTCGCGCTCGGCCTGCCACTGGGCGGTCATTTCCGCGCTGCGCTGCTGGGCATCGGACAGTTCGCGTTCCAGCTTTTCCAGCCGGTCCTTGCTCGCCTGATCGTCTTCGCGCTTCAGGGCTTCGGCCTCGATCTGCTTTTGCAGGATTTCGCGGTCGAGCGCGTCAAGCTCCTCGGGTTTGCTGTCCACTTCCATCCGCAACCGGCTCGCGGCTTCGTCCATGAGGTCTATGGCCTTGTCGGGCAGAAAGCGGTCGGTGATGTAGCGGTGGCTCAGGGTCGCCGCCGCCACCAGCGCCGAGTCCGCGATGCGCACGCCGTGGTGGAGTTCGTATTTCTCCTTGATGCCGCGCAGAATGGACACGGTGTCTTCGACCGTGGGTTCGTTCACCATCACCGGCTGGAACCGGCGGGCAAGGGCCGCGTCTTTTTCGACGTGCTTGCGGTATTCATCCAGCGTGGTGGCGCCCACACAGTGCAACTCACCCCGCGCCAGCGCCGGTTTCAGCAGGTTCGCAGCATCCATCGCGCCATCGGCCTTGCCTGCGCCGACCAGAGTGTGCATCTCGTCGATGAACAGGATGATTTCGCCTGCAGCACCCGTGACTTCGGACAGAACGGCCTTCAGACGCTCCTCGAATTCACCGCGGTATTTGGCGCCGGCGATCAGCGCGCCCATGTCGAGCGCCAGCAACCTTTTGTTGCGCAAGGATTCCGGCACGTCGCCATTGACGATGCGCAGCGCAAGCCCTTCGGCGATGGCGGTCTTGCCAACGCCGGGTTCGCCGATCAGAACCGGGTTGTTCTTGGTGCGGCGGCTCAGGACCTGCATCGCGCGGCGGATTTCCTCATCCCGCCCGATGATAGGGTCGATCTTGCCTTCGGCGGCGGCTTCGGTCAGGTCGCGGGCATATTTTTTCAGCGCGTCATAGCCCTGTTCGGCGGTGGCGCTGTCGGCGGTGCGGCCCTTGCGGATGTCGTTGATCGCGGCATTCAGCTTTTGTGCCGTCACAGCGCCGGCATCCAGCGCGTCCTTGGCCTTGCTCGGCACCATGGCCAGCGCCATCAGGATGCGTTCGACCGGCACGAAACTGTCACCGGCCTTTTTCGCCAGCGTTTCCGCCTCGGTCAAGATTCGCACCAGAGACTGGTCGGTATAAACCTCGCCCGACCCGCCCGATACCTTGGGCAATTTGGCGACAGCCGCGTCCACCGCCTCGAGCACCCGTTCGGGCGCGCCACCGGCACGGCGGATCAGGTTGGCGGCCAGACCTTGGTCGTCATCCATCAATGCTTTCAGCAGATGCTCGGACACCAGCCGCTGGTGGCCTTCGCGCATCGCGATCGTTTGCGCCGCCTGCAAAAAGCCGCGCGACCGTTCCGTGAACTTTTCCAGGTTCATCGGGTTCTCCTTGCCATGAAGCGCCGCCCCCGCCCGCCCGGGTTGCCCGGCACGGGGCCTTGCGGCCTTGACAAAGACTTGGGAAGCGGTCGGCGAAAATGCAACACCCCGGCACGCAGGAAACGCACGGGAACGGGCGCGTTTGCTGGCCTGCGACACCTTGCCCAGCCGTTTCGTGACGACCGCCCTTCTGGTCCTGCCTCACGTCTCTCGGGTCGGGGTCAGGACAGCATCACCGGCGTTTTTCGCAAGCGCCCCGTCGGCCTGTGCCCGCCCGTTACTTCCTCAGTTTCAGAAGATCTGCAGGCCGCAGCGCCTCGGCGGCTTTGAACAGGCTGAAGGTTTGGTTCACGTAGTTCACCACGCCCGACATCTGCTCCACCCAAGTTTCAATCTCCTTGGTGCGCTCCACTTCCACCACCTGAATGGGGCGGTCTGGGCCGTCGGCTTCGAACTGGCAGTAGAACAACGGGTCTCCCCGCTTGATGATCAGGTCCTTGGTGGTGTCGTGCCATTCGAAGGCCCACATCAGCGGGCGCACCCACGCGTGAATCGGGAACCGCCCACCAAAGATGGTTCCCGGCAACGGGATGGGCCGGTAATGCGCAAAGGCGTCAAGCTGGGTGATATAGCACATCTCCTCGGCCACGAAGCAGTAGGGCAGCGAAAGTTGCACGGTGGGCCGGTCGGGGTAGCGCCATTCCACCTCGGACACCAGTGTCAGGACCTGCCCCAGCTTGTTGGACCGGATGCTGCCTGTCACGCCCGCGCGGTTGATCAGATGCGGCGCGCCCTTGTCGTCGCGGCCGAAACCGATGTGCAGGTCGAACGGGCAGCGCACCATGAAATACCGGCTTTCCAGCTGGATGACGCCGGGGCAGCGCGCAGCGGATTTGGCATGCGTCTTGTTGGTCTGGCGAAAGGTCACGCGCTCGGGCGGATAATACATCACCGCGCCCTTGTCGGCATGCAAGAACCACCCCACCGTCACCGGCCCAGATTTCGGATCGCCTTCGGGGCGGGTGATATTGATGCTGAATTCCATGTCCGAAACCACCCTTGCCAATTCGCGCGCGCAACGCGCGGCATGCTGGATCAAAGGCCCGGTGCCGTCAACTCCCGGCGGCTAGTCGCCCAGATCGCCCTCGGGTTCCAACGCCAGCGGCGCCGGCCCCAGCCCGCGCAGGTCGTCCACCGTCAGCGCCGCCACAGGCCGCGCCAGCCGGTTGCGCACCACCCATGCCAGCCGGTTTTCCGCGCGGGTGATCGCCACATAGGCCAGCCGTTTCCACAGCGGCACCCCGGCTTCGGACCGCCCGGCCTGCGCGGCCGCCCACAGGTCAGGGGCAAAGACCTGCACCGTGTCCCATTGCGACCCTTGCGCCTTGTGGATGGTCACCGCCGCCCCGTGCAGAAACACCGCCCCCATGCGCGCGGCGGACGGGATGAAGGGTTCTTCCTCATCCGGCTTTTCGATCTTGATGATTGCGGCCGCCGAGACCTGCGGCTCCTCGGCGCCAAAGACATGCAGCCGGGCAAAGCCGTCGCGCTTGCCCGGACCCAGATACACCACCTGCGCGCCCTTGATGAGGCCCCGCGCCTCAAGGTCGATGCGTTTCTTGCGATGTTTCAGCGGCAATTCGATGCCGTCGCAGATCAGCGGCTCTCCGGGCAACAACTGATCCTCGGGCGCGCCGTGGGCCGCGCGGAAGGCCGTGATCAACCGGATGCGCGTGGCGTTGCGCCACACCAGAACCGGGGACCGGGCCATCAGGTCGCTGTCCACGCGCTGGGCCAGCACCACGCGGTCATCCCGCCGGGAGGCGCGTTCGACCATACGCTCGAAATCCTCGAACTCCAGCGCGGGGTCTGCCAGCGCATGGGCCAGATCAAGGATCGGGTTGCCATCCTGCTGGCGGTGGATGCGGTTCAGGTGCACCCGGCGGTCATCCTTGAGCCGCTCGAACACCATTTCACCCGACAGTCCCACCGGCGCCAGCTGCGCGGGGTCGCCAAACAGCACGAGCGAGGGGAAAATCTCCTTGAGGTCCTCGAACTGGCGTTCGTCCAGCATCGAGGATTCGTCGACGAACCCGATGTCGAGCGGTTCTTCGCGCCGCTTCCAGCCCTTGATGAAATCGCTGCCGCGCAGGCCCGCTGCCGCCAGCGCGCCGGGAACGGATTTGACCGTGTCATAGAACGCCTTGGCGCGGTCCAAGGCCAGATCGGTCAGTTCCGCCATCACCGGCCGCTCGCCGCTGCCAGCCAGCCATTCCGCCAGCTTTTCGTATTCCGGGGCATAGATCGGGGTGTAGAGGATGCGGTGGATCGTGGTCGCGGGCACGCCGCGCGACCGCAGCACCGATGCGGCCTTGTTGGTGGGTGCCAGAACGGCCAGCGTGCGCCGGTCTTTGCGGCGCCGCCCTTCGTAATCGCCCGAGACAAGGTCCACCCCGGCATCGACCAGCGCCTTGACCAATGCGGCCAGCAGCATGGTCTTGCCCGACCCGGCCTTGCCGGTCACCGCCAGCACCCCGCCCCCCGGCCCGTCGGGCGGGCCAAGAAGGCCGTCCTCCAGATCGATCCCCGCCATCAGCAAAAGGGCCGAAACCCGGTCATGGGCTTCGGCCTGATCCTCGGAAAAGCTGATAACGGGCAAGGCGGTCATGGCGCGACCTTATCCTGCCGCCCGGCAAAGGGAAACGCCCCGCGTGCAGCGTGAGCGCCGGTTGCCTGCGGGCCGTCCCCCATAAAAACCATACGGGGGCCGCCCTTGGTGCGCGACCGCAAGGCCCCCCGAGGGTGGCGCTCAGCGGTTCAGGCTGGCTTCCAACGTATCCTCAAACGTGCGCAGCCCGGTGCGGGGCGCCTGCACCAGCACGGCCATGTTGCCGGGCTTGTGCTGGTTTTTCCACATCAGCGTATGCGCCTTCGGGATTTCCGCCCAAGGGAACACCTCGGACATGCAGGGGTCCAGCCGGCGTTCGCACATCAGCTTGTTCGCGGCCGCCGCCTGCTTGAGGTGGGCAAAGTGCGACCCCTGAAGGCGCTTTTGATGCATCCACATGTAGCGCACGTCGAAGGTGCAGTTGAACCCGGTCGTTCCTGCGCAGATCACGACCATGCCGCCCTTCTTGCACACCAGCGACGACACCGGGAACGTCGCCTCGCCCGGATGTTCAAACACCATGTCGACGCTGACGCCCTTGCCGGTGATGTCCCAGATGGCCTTGCCGAACTTGCGCGCCTCTTTCAGCCACTCGTTGTATTCGGGGCTGTTCACTTTGGGCAACTGGCCCCAGCATTTGAAATCGTTGCGGTTGATGACGCCCTTGGCGCCCAGCGACATGACGAAATCGCGCTTGGATTCGTCCGAGATCACCCCGATCGCGTTCGCCCCCGCCGTCACGGCCAGCTGGATGGCGTAGGACCCAAGACCGCCCGATGCACCCCAGACCAGCACATTCTGACCCGGCTTCAGGTCATGCGGCGCATGGCCGAACAGCATGCGATAGGCGGTTGCCAGCGTCAGGGTGTAGCAGGCCGATTCCTCCCACGTCAGGTGTTTGGGGCGCGGCATCAACTGCTGCGCCTGCACGCGGGTGAACTGTGCGAACGATCCGTCGGGCGTCTCGTATCCCCAGATGCGCTGGCTGGGCGAAAACATCGGGTCGCCGCCGTTGCATTCCTCGTCGTCGCCGTCATCCTGATTGCAGTGAACCACGACCTCGTCGCCCACCTTCCAGCGCGTCACCCGGTCGCCCACGGCCCAGACGATGCCCGATGCATCGGACCCGGCAACGTGGAACGGCTGCTTGTGGCCATCAAACGGCGAAATCGGCTGGCCAAGGCCGGCCCAGACGCCATTATAGTTGACGCCCGCCGCCATCACCAGCACCAGCACCTCGTGGCTGTCCAGCTTCCAGGTGTCGACCACTTCCAGCTGCATCGCCTCTTCGGGCGCGCCATGGCGTTCGCGCCGGATCGACCAAGCGTACATCTTGGCGGGCACATGCCCGAGCGGCGGCATCTCGCCGATGTCATAGAGGTCCTTCTTCGGCGCGTCATAGGTGACAATGCCGGGGTTGGTATCAAGCGCCATGGGGGCCTCCTTGCGGGTCCGGTTGTTGCCGCGCCGCAGAATCATTGCAGCGCATTGGGCACCTGAATAGGCATGACCGCGCAACATTGCAATGCAAGGCGCGCCTGAATTGTAATTTTATGT
>JAUXPG010000122.1 GCA_030683915.1 Gemmobacter sp. | reverse complement strand
AAGGTTCTGGCCGATCTGGCCGTGCACGAGCCCGATGCCTTTGCCGCCCTCGTCGGGCAGGCCAAAGCCGCCGCCTGAGACAGGCCCGGCCAAGACCTTTTTCAGCGCCCGTCGGGACACCGGCGGGCGTTTTGCGTTCGGCCCCGCACTGTCCACGCTACGGAAACCCTGTGTTTTCCCGCCTGCAACGGCCCGCTGTTGCCACGCCGCACCCAGCCCGCCATGATCTGGGCCGGCAACAGGTGGAGGCGCAGATGCGGCTTGTATGGGGTGCGGTGGGTCTGGCAGCTTTGGTGACCGGGCCGGCGCTGGCGGATGGCGGCGGCAAGGCAAAGCCGGGGGTGATCCGGGCAGAGTGTTCGGTTGAGGTGTTCGTGTCGGTGAACGCGCTGGATCGGCCCAGCGAAGCCTTTGTCGACCAGATCCGCGCCGCGATCGGCAAGCGGGCAACGCGGGCCGAAGCCTATGTGCTGGGCGAGGCCTATTGCCGCCACCCGGAGCGGCTGACCCGCGCAGGCGTGGCCGAGGCGGCGTTGCAACGCGATATCGTGGAGATGCGGCGCCGCTAGTCAGGTCAGGGCTGACACGACCAGCAGCGCACCGAACCCCACAAAGGCCAGCCCGGTCAACCGCCCCAGCCACGGCCCGGCAGCCAGCGCGTGGCGCCCCATCCGCGCGCCGAGCGCGGTCCAGCCGATGTAGCTGGCGGCGGTGATCGGCAGCGCGGTGGGGTAGATCACCGCCATCTGCGGCCAGATCGCGCGGCCGGGTTCAACGAACTGGGTGAAGGCCGCAAGATAGCCCAGCAGGCTTTTGGCGTTCAGCGTGGCGATCAGGAAGGCGCGGGTGTAGATGGCCGCACCGGGGGTGCCGGGCACCAGCGGGCGCCCGGCGCGGACCAACCCGCGCAGCCCGAGCCACACCAGCACCGCCCCGCCGGCAAGTTTCAGCGCCCAGACCGCCTGCGGCACCGCCGCCAGCGCCGCCGTGACCCCGGCGGCAGCAAGGGTAAGAAACAGCGCCGCCTGCGTCAGAATGGCCGCCACGCCCCACAGCCCGCGCCGCAGCCCGTAGGCCATGCCGTTGGCCACACAATTCACCGCATTGGGCCCCGGAGAGGTGACGAACACCACCCAGAACGCCGCAAAGGCAAGCCAGCCGTGGAACGTCATGCCAACCTGTCCCTTCGAGGGACACCAAACCACCCAAGCGATTTCAAGGGCTTACCCCGTCGAATTAACGAATCTTTCACCTTTGCGCGCTTGGCCCCCGTTGCGGCCACCGGACCGAGGCGGGCCGGTGCCCCCCCGATCTGCGGTCAGCGCGTCTGGGGCGCCGGGCAGTCGTGGAAGGTTTCGGCCAGAATGGCGGCCAGCGCGTCGGCGTCGGTCTGGTCAAAGGCGGCGGGGGTGTTGCTGTCAAGGTCGAGCACGCCCAGAAGCACGCCCTGCCCGTTCCAGACCGGCAGCACCAGTTCCGACAGCGTGGTCGAGGAACAGGCGATGTGGTCGGGAAAGGCGTGGACATCGGGCACGATCTGCGCGTGGCCCGTGCGCGCCGCCGCGCCGCAGACGCCGCGCGAGAAGGGGATGACAAGGCAGCCGTGGCCGCCCTGATACGGCCCGATCTTGAGCAGGTCGGGGCCGACGACGCGGTAGAACCCCGTCCAGTCCGACAGCGGGTGCGCGGCGTGCACCTCGCAGGCCACGGTGGCCATGAGCGCCACGGCGTCGGTTTCGCCGTGGGTCAGGGCGCGCAGGCTGGCGGCAAGGGCGGGGTAATCGCAGGTGTCAGCCAAGGCGGGATTCCAGCGCGGCAAGCCGGGCCTTGAGCGCCTCGTTCTCCTCGCGCGCTTTCTGCGCCATGGCGCGCACGGCGTCGAATTCTTCGCGCGTGACGAAATCGCGGTCGGCCAGCCAGCGGTCGAGCAGGGATTTCATGGCATTCTCGGCTTCGGTCCGCGCCCCCTGCGCCACGCCCATTGCATTGGTCGCAAGGCGCGAGAGGTCGTCGAGAAACTTGTTCGAGGTCTGCATGGCAGGTTTCCTTTCGTTGATATGAGCATATGGCGCGCCGGGGCCCGTTGCGCAAGGTTGACATCCGCCCCGCCCCCCCCGACAACCCGAACAGGACAGGGGGCCCCATGAGCTACATCGCCTTTCCGGACATCGCGCCGGAGATCTTCACCATCTCCTTTGGCGACTTCGCGTTCTCGCTGCGCTGGTATGCGCTGGCCTATATCGTCGGGCTGATCCTTGGCTGGCGGCTGGTGGCGGGGGTGATGAAGCGGCCCGCGCTGTGGGGCGGCACGGTGCCGATGGCGCCGGGCAAGGCCGAGGATTTGCTGACGTGGATCATCCTCGGGGTGATCGTGGGCGGGCGGCTGGGCTTTGTGCTGTTCTATCAGCCGGGGTATTATCTGGCGAACCCGGCCGAGATCGTGAAGGTCTGGCAAGGCGGCATGGCGTTTCACGGCGGGTTCCTGGGGGTCGTGGTGGCGGCCTGGGTCTGGGCCGGGCGCAACGGGGTGCCCCGGCTGGCGCTGGCCGATGCGCTGGCGCTGGCGGCGCCGGCGGGGTTGCTGTTCGGGCGGCTGGCCAACTTCATCAATGCCGAGCTGTGGGGCCGCCCGACGGACATGCCTTGGGGCGTGGCCTTTCCCGGCGCCGGGCAGGAGTGCGCCGGTGTGGTGGGGATTTGTGCGCGCCATCCGAGCCAGCTTTACGAGGCGGTGCTGGAGGGGTTGCTGCTGGGGGCCGTGCTGTTGTGGGGGGTGTACCGGCGGGGTTGGCTGATGCGGCCGGGCCGGGTGCTCGGGGTGTTTCTGGCCGGTTACGGGGCGGCGCGGTTCGTGGTGGAATTCTTCCGCGAGGCGGATGCCCAGTTCATCACGCCCGACAATCCGGGCGGCGCGGTGCTGCTGGGGATGCAGATGGGGCAGGTGTTGTCGCTGCCGATGATCGCGCTTGGGCTGTGGTTCGTGCTGAGGGCGCGATGACGCCGTTGGAGCGGATGCTGATGGGCCGGATCGAGGCGCAGGGCCCGATCCGGTTGGCCGATTACATGGCCGATTGCCTGTTGCACCCCGAGCACGGCTATTACACCCGGTCCGAGCCGTTCGGCGCGGGCGGCGATTTCATCACCGCACCCGAGATTTCGCAGATGTTCGGCGAATTGCTGGGCTTGTGGCTTGCGCAGTGCTGGCTGGATCAGGGGGCGCCGGGGGCCTTTACGCTGGCCGAGTTGGGGCCGGGGCGCGGCACGCTGATGGCCGATGTGCTGCGGGCGACGCGGGGGGTGCCGGGGTTCCATGCGGCCGCACGGGTGGTGCTGGTCGAGGCGTCGCCCCGGCTGAAGGCGGTGCAGGGCACCCGGCTGGCGCCGCATGCTGTGGCATGGGCGGACACGGTCGAGGCGCTGCCGGATGCGCCGCTCTATCTGTTGGCCAACGAGTTTTTCGATGCCTTGCCGGTGCGCCAGTTCACGCGGGCGGGGGCGGGTTGGGCGGAAACCATGGTGACGGTCGAGGCGGGCGCGCTGGCGCTGGCGCGGGGGGCGCCTGCCCCGGTTGCCGCGCTGGCGCATCGGCTGGCGGATACGCGCGACGGCGATGTGGTGGAGCTGTGCCCCGCGGCCGCGCCGATGGCGCAGGCCATCGCAAGCCGGATCGCGCGCCGGGGCGGGGCCGCGCTGGTGGTGGATTACGGCGGGTGGCGATCGCGCGGGGATACGGTGCAGGCCGTGCGCGGGCATGCGCCGACGGGGGTGTTGGCCACCCCCGGCATGGCCGATCTGACCGCGCATGTGGATTTTGAACCCCTGGCCGAGGCCGCGCGCGCGGTGGGTGCCCGCCCGCATGGCCCGGTGCCGCAAGGTGCGCTGCTGGACCGGCTGGGAATCGCGGCGCGGGCGGCGCGACTTGCGCAGGGGTTGGCCGGCCCGGCGCTGGCGCAGCATACCGCCGCACTCCACCGCTTGACCGACCCGGCAGAAATGGGGACGGTGTTTCAGGCGCTTGCCCTTTTGCCCCCCGAAGCCCCTTTGCCCGCCGGATTCCCATCGTGACGCCGACCGCAACCCTAGAAATCCTGACCGCAGACGCGCTGGCCCCGGTGCGCCACGGATTCTTCACCCGCAAGGGCGGGGCGTCTTCGGGCATCTTCGCCGGTCTGAACTGTGGGCCGGGATCGTCGGACATGGCGGAGATGGTGGAAATCAACCGCGCCCGCGTGGCCGACGCGATGGGGGTGCTGCCCGAGGGGTTGGTCACGCTCAATCAGGTGCATTCCCCCCTTGTCGTGGCGCTGACCGAACCGCCCGCCGCGCGGCTGCGCGCCGATGCGATGGTCACCGCGACGCCCGGCCTTGCGCTGGGGGTGTTGGCCGCCGATTGCCAGCCCGTGCTGTTCGCGGACCGCGAGGCCGGGGTGATCGGCGCGGCGCATGCGGGGTGGCGCGGCACGCTGGACGGGGTGCTGGACGCCACGCTGGACGCGATGGAGGCCTTGGGCGCGCGGCGCGACCGCACCACGGCCGTGATCGGCCCCTGCATCAGTCAGGCCGCCTATGAGGTCGGGCCCGAGTTTCTGGACAGGTTCATGGCCGAGGACCCGGGCCTGTCGCGGTTCTTCATCAACGGGGCGGGCGGGCGGTATCTGTTCGACCTGCCCGGCTATGGCCTGCACCGGCTGCGCGAGGCGGGGATCGGCCATGCCGAATGGACGCGCCACTGCACCTATTCTGACGAGCAGCGGTTTTATTCCTATCGCCGCACCACCCACCGGCGCGAGGCGGATTATGGGCGGCTGATCTCGGTGATCCGGCTTTAGGGGCGCCGCCGTCCGGCGCCGCCCCCCCCATTGCCCGCCCCGACCTAACATTCCCGGTCCCGCCGCCGTTCGTTGTCCCTGACGTGCCGCGCATGGCGGCGGGTGAGCGGGTGGGGCGACATGAGCCAGACAGACAAGGAACTGCAAGGCGCGCTGCGGGGCGCTGATGCCGCCGCGCTGCGGGCGGAGCTGGCCGAGGCATTGGCGCAGGGCGATGTCCGCATCGGAACCGACGGGCTGACCGCTGTCGACACCGCCATCGTGCAGGTTTTGCTGTCGGCCCGGCAGACGGCTGCGCAAACGGCACGGACCTTGCACATCGACATTCCGTCCGGGGGGACGCTGGCCGCGATGATTGACCGGCTGGCGCTGCGCGCCGCCTTCGACCCTTCGCCGGGCGATGGCGCGGCGGCGTGATCCTTGCGTGCGGACAAGTGAGAGGGAAACGACATGCAAAAAACAGTACTTACCGTCGATGACTCGCCGTCGATCCGGCGGATGGTGGCCCTGACGCTGGAGGAGGCGGGTTATACCGTGATCGAGGCGGTGGACGGGCAGGACGGGCTGAAGAAGGCACTGTCGCAGCCGGTGGATGCCATCATCACCGACCAGAACATGCCCAATCTGGACGGCCTCGGGTTCATCCGGGCGCTGCGGCAGAACCCGGCGGGCAAGGGTGTTCCGATTGTCGTGCTGTCCACCGATTCCGAGGACGTGCTGAAGGCGCAGGCGCGCGAGGCGGGGGCGCTGGGGTGGATGGTCAAGCCCTTTACGCAAGACAAGCTGTTGGCCGTGATCAGGAAAGTGTTGGGGTAATGACCGATGACATGTCCGCGATCTTTCGCGAGGAGTTGCGCGATCTGCTGGAAAGCCTTGAACGCGGACTGCTGGACCTGAAATCGCGCCCGACCGACACGGGGCTGATCAATCAGGTGTTTCGCGACCTGCATACCGTCAAGGGCAGCGGCGCGATGTTTGGATTTACCGCGCTGGCCGCGTTCATCCACGAATTCGAGACGGTGTTTGACCGGGTGCGCGCTGGGGTTATTCCGGCCGGGCAGGAGATCGTGCGCCTTGCGCTGGCGGCGAAGGACGAGATTCCGGGCCTTGTGGATGGCGACCCCGACCCGGACGGGCGGCGCGAGGCAATTCTTGGGGCGCTGCGCGACATCATGGCCGGGCAGCCGGTGGCAGAAGCGGGCGCGGAGGATCTGGCGGGCCCGCCGCTGGCGCGGCTGCGGTTTCGCCTGACCGGCGCGGCGCTGGCGATGGGCGCGCGGCCCGACATCCTGCTGGAGGAACTGCGCGGGCTTGGGGCGGCGCATATCGTGGCCGATGTGTCGGCGGTGCCGGGACTTGACCGTCTGGATGTCGACACCTGTGCGATCGGCTGGTCGATGGACCTGCCCGCCGGGGTGACCTTCGCGCAGTTGGAGGACGTGTTCTTGTTCGTCGATGCCGACTGGCAGCACGACCCTGTCAAGGCGCCGACAGGGGCAGACGCCCCGGCGCCGCAGGACCCGACACCCGCGCCGCCGGTGGCCGCAATGGCGCCGCCCCCGGTCGAGACCGCGCCGTCGGTGGCCGCCCCGCCCGCCCGCGACAGCCGGGCCGATGCGGCGGGCGCCACGATCCGCGTGCCTGCCGAGCGGTTGGACGGGCTGATGGATTCGGTGGGCGAGTTGGTGATCCTTGAAGCGCGACTGACGGAACTGGCGCGCGAAAGCCGCGACCCGGCGTTGATCGCCACTGCCGAACAGATCACCCGGCTGGCCGCCGGTTTGCGCGATACCACGATGACGATGCGGATGGTGCCGATGCGGTCGCTGGTCGGGCGGTTCCGGCGGCTGGTGCTGGACCTGTCGGACAAGCTGGGCAAGCCGGTCGAGTTTTCGGTGATCGGCGAAGACACCGAACTGGACAAGACGGTGATCGAAAAGCTGGCGGACCCGTTGGTGCATATCCTGCGCAACGCCATTGACCACGGGATGGAGACGGCGGCGGAACGCGCGGCCTCGGGCAAGGGGGGCACCGGGCTGATCGAATTGTCGGCGGCGCATGCGGGGGCCGAAGTGTTGATCCGGGTGCGCGACGACGGGCGCGGGATGGACCCGGCGCGCATCCGCGCCAAGGCGATGGCGCAGGGGTTGATCGCTGCGGATACCGTGCTGACGGACGCGCAGATCTTCACGCTGGTGTTCGAGCCGGGGTTTTCGACGGCCGACAGGGTGACCGAGCTTTCGGGGCGCGGCGTGGGCATGGATGTGGTGCGCCGCACCATCGAATCGCTGCGCGGCAGTCTGGAGATTGAGTCGCGGCTGGGTGAGGGCACGTCGGTGACGCTGCGGTTGCCGCTGACGCTGGCGATCATCGAGGGGTTGCTGATCGAGGTGGCGGGCGAGCGGTACACCCTGCCGATGGCCAGCGTGCAGGAGATTGTGGAACTGCCGCCGGAAAAGACCCAGCCCAAGCGCACCGGCGATTTTCTGGATATCCGCGGGCGGTTCGTGCCGTTCCTGCGGCTGCGCGCGCTGTTTGACTGCGCGGGCCAGCCCGGCCCGGCGCAGAACGTGGTGATTGTGATGTCGGGGGAACACCGGGTCGGCCTTGTGGTGGACCGGATCGTGGGCACCAACCAGACGGTGATCAAGCAGATGTCCAAGCTGCATGCCTCGGTGCGGGCGGTGTCGGGGGCGACAATCCTTGGTGACGGATCGGTGGCGCTGATCCTGGATGTCGCGCATCTGGTCGGGATGGGCCGCGCGCAGACCGAGCCTCAGGCCGCAGCCCGCGAGGTGGCGGCATGAGGTTGCACGACATCCGGCCCCAGAAGACCCTGACGGTGGTGACGATGACGCTAGGGGTGCAGACGCTGGCGATTCCGGCGCATCTGCTGCGCGAAATCCTCGACCCGTTGCCGGTGACGCGGGTTCCGGGCGCGGGGCCGCATGTGCCCGGCGTGGTGAACGTGCGCGGGTCGGTCGTGCCGCTGGCCGATCTGAAACATGCGCTGTCGATCCCCGACGAAGGCCATGACGACCGCCGCCGCATCCTTGTGCTCGAGGTGGTGCTGGGCGGCGAAGTGGCCGTTGTCGCGATATCGGCGGACGCGGTGCATGAGGTGACCACCATCGAGACACAGGCGATCGAGCCGGTGCCGGTGTCGGCCCAAGGCTGGCCGCCCGACTATCTGACGGGGCTTTACCGGGGGGCGCAGGGCTTTGTGCTGATCCCCGCGCTCGAGACGATTTTTTCCAATCTTGCCAATCGGCCAATGGCCAACCTGCTCTGAGGGAGCGCGACATGAGACTGACGATCAAGGCGAAACTTGTGGGCACGCTGACATTGGTGTTCGTGCTGTGGGCGTTTTCGACCGGGCTGGCGGTGACAAAGCTGGGGGAGTCCTATGACAGCTACAAGCAGGCGATTGATGTGGATGTGGAGAATCTTCTGGAGATCGAGGACATTGTGACCGCCAAGCTGAACGTGCGGATCGTGGTCGGCAAGGTGCTGGTCGATCTGCCGAATGCCCCTGCGGACCATATCGCCACGCTGCGCAAGGAGCTTGAGGCGCAGGCGGGCACGGTGGATGACCTGCTGGCCAGCATCCGCCAGTCCACCACCGATGCCAGCATCGTCCGCGCGCTGGATGCTTTCGACAGCGTCCACAAGGAGGCGTACAGCCTGCAACTGCGGATCATCCAGACCAAGCAGTCGGGGCAGGACGCGCTGGCGAACACGCTTTACCATGTCGATGGCGAGCGTATGGCCAACGAAATCACCGCCGCTTTGGGCGAAATGCGCAAGATCGTGAAGACCCGCGCGCATGCCAACGAAACCGCCACCGGCGAGGCCTATGAGGCATCGCGCACCCAGATGATCGCGCTGTTCGCGGTGTCGGCGCTGGTGGCGCTGGCGTCGGCGACGGTCATCCTGATCGGCATTTCGCGGGGGCTGAAGCAGGCGGTGGCGCTGGCACAGGCCGTGGCAGAGGGCGATCTGCGCAAGGCCCCTGCACCGCGCGGCAATGACGAGGTGACCGACCTGTTGCGCGCCCAAGGCGAGATGATCGTCAAGCTGCGCGAGGTCGTGAGCACCGTGAACAGTGCGGCGCGCAACGTGGCGTCGGGGTCAACCCAGATGGCCGCGACATCCGAGGAACTGACCCAAGGGGCCACCCAGCAGGCGGCGTCCACCGAAGAATCCTCGGCTGCCGTCGAACAGATGGCCGCCAACATCAAGCAAAGCTCTGACAACGCCTCGTTGACCGAGACCATCGCCACCAAATCGGCAGATGATGCGCGTGCCAGCGGCAAGGCGGTGGCGCAGGCGGTGCAGGCGATGCAAACCATCGCGGACCGCATCATGATCGTGCAGGAGATCGCGCGGCAGACCGACCTTCTGGCGCTGAACGCGGCAGTCGAAGCGGCGCGGGCGGGCGAACATGGCCGGGGCTTTGCCGTGGTGGCCGCCGAAGTGCGCAAGCTGGCCGAACGCAGCCAGACGGCGGCGGCGGAAATCTCGTCGCTGTCGGCCTCGACCGTGCGGACGGCGGCGAGCGCGGGCGAAATGCTGCTGGGCCTTGTGCCTGACATCGAAAAAACCTCGGCGCTGGTGACTGAAATCACGGTGGCATCGCGCGAACTGGCGACCGGGTCGGCGCAGATCAGCGTGTCGATCCAGCAGCTTGACAAGGTGACGCAGGAAAACACCTCGGCGGCGGAACAGCTGTCGTCGAGCGCGTCGGAACTGGCCAGTCAGGCCGCTGCGCTGGCCGAAGCCAACAGCTTCTTCCGCACCGAGGACGGCATGGAGGCCGACGCGCCGATGCAGCGCAAGGTCGCCAGCGCGCCCCGCATTGCCCTGCGCGGCAAGGCGCGGCAGGTGGCCAATGACGGCGGCTTTGACTTTGACCTCGGGCAAGGCGCGGACGAGCTTGACGCCCGTTTCAAGCGCCGCAACGCGGCCTGAGGGGACCTGTGATGAGCGAGAGCGTGGATGTTGTCACCTTTGACGCGGACAGGTCGCTTTATGCGGTTCCCGTGAGCCGGGTGCAGGAAATTCTGGACCTGCGCCCGGTGGCGGCGATGCCCAACGCGCCCGCGCATCTGGTGGGGATCATCGATCTGCGGGGGGCCAATATTCCCGTGGTTGACCTGCGGTGCCTGCTGGGGCGCCCGCAGGCCGAGGATACGGCGCAAAGCCGTATCCTTGTGGTGTGGGTGGCGTTCGGCGGGGGCCGGGTGATCATCGGCATCAAGACCGACCGGGTGATCGAGGTGACAGCCCTGGACCAACCCGAGTTGCGCCCGCTGGAGGAGGCCGAACTGCTGCGCTGGTCGGGAAGCGCCATTGCCGGGATCGGGCGGCGCAAGGGCGAGGTGGTCAGCGTGCTGGACCTTGACCGGCTGTTTGACCGGGTCGAACTGGCCAAGGCCCCGGCTGTGACCGACGATCTGGACGCGGTGGCCTGACCCGATGTTGACCAGCCCCGTCCGCACCCCGCACCGCGACCGTTTTCGCGACCTGATCCATTCGCTGACGGGCATCAGCCTGCCCCCCAGCAAGGTCCAGATGATTGATCAGCGTCTGCGGCGGCGGGTGGTGGCCTTTGCGCTGCCCGATACCGAAACCTATCTGGAACGGTTGCTGGGCGGTGCCTTGCCCGACGGCGAATTGCGCACGGTGATCGACCTTATCACCACCAACACCACCAGCTTTTTCCGCGAGGCGGATCATTTCGATTATCTGGCCGAGGTGATCGCGCCGCGGGTGGCCGCGCGCAGCCGGCCCGGACATCCGGCGCGGCTGAAGCTGTGGTCGGCCGCCGCCTCGGAAGGGGCCGAAGCCTATAGCGCCGCGATGGTGCTGGAGGAGGCGCGGCGCCGGGGGCACGATTTTGACTTTGCCATCCTTGGCACCGATCTGAGCCAGCGCATGGTGGAACGCGCCATCGCCGCCGTGTACGGGCAAGACCAGTTGACGACCGTGCCGCCCGACCTGTTGCGGCGCTACTTCCTGTCGTCCAGCGACCCGTCGTTGGCCGGAAAGGCGCGCATCGTGCCCGAACTGCGGCGGCGGGTGAAGTTCCGCAATCTGAACCTGATGGACACCCGCTTTCCTGTGGACCGGGATGTGGATGTCATTTTTCTGCGCAACATCCTGATCTACTTCGATCCCGCCACCAAGGAACAGGTGGTTGAACGGCTGGCCGGGCATCTGCGGCCCGGCGGCATCCTGCTGGTCGGGCATGCCGAAAGCATGGTGGTTCGAAGCAGCGCCCTGCGGCAGGTCAAGCCGACGATTTTTCAGAAGACCTGAGCCATGGCCGCCCTTCCGCCCGAACCCGTCAAGGTCCTGATCGTGGACGATTCCGCATCGGCGCGCGCCATGCTGCGGTCCATCGTCGAAACCGATCCCGGCCTTTGCGTCATGGGGGCCGCCCCGGATGCCTTTGCCGCCGTGAAGATGATGAAGCTGGAACTGCCCGATGTGATCTTGCTGGACCTTGAGTTGCCGGGAATGGACGGCATGACCTTTCTCAAGCGGATCATGGCGCAGCGCCCTATTCCGGTGGTGGTGTGTTCGGGCTTTACCGCCGACGGGTCCGACCGGACCTTGGCCGCGCTGGAGGCGGGCGCGGTCGACGTGATCTTGAAGCCGCAAAGCCGGAACGAACAGGTGCGGACCGAGGCGCAGGTCCGCATTTGTGATGCGCTGCGCGCGGCAAGCCTGTCGCGCGGCGGACATCCTGTGGCGCCGGGTGGCGCGCGGGGCCCCGGTGCCAAGCTGTCGCCCGATGTGGTCTTGCCGCCGCCGAACCTGTCCCGGCCCATTCCCGTCACCGACCCCATCGTGGTGATCGGCGCCTCGACCGGCGGAACCGAGGCGTTGCGGCAGATCCTGGTCGCGTTGCCGCCCGATGCGCCGGCCATCGCCATCGTGCAGCACATGCCGCCCGGGTTTACCGGCGCCTTCGCCCGGCGGCTTGACGGGCTTTGCCAGTTGCGCGTCACCGAGGCGACTGACGGGGTGATGCCCCGGCGGGGCGACGTGGTGATCGCGCCGGGAGACCAGCACATCATCCTGCGCCGGTTGGCGGCGGGATACCGCATCACCGTCGCGCAGGGCCCCTATGTCAGCCGGCACCGCCCGTCGGTCGATGTGCTGTTCC
>JAUXPG010000109.1 GCA_030683915.1 Gemmobacter sp. | reverse complement strand
GCGATGAACGTGCGGATGTGGGATCATCCGGCCACCCGCCGCAACCTTGCCACGCTGCAAGGGGACGGCCTGCGCGTGGTGGGGCCAAATCCGGGGCCGATGGCCTGCGGCGAATTCGGGCCTGGGCGCATGTCGGAACCGTCGGAAATCATCGCGTCCATCGCGGCGGTGCTGGGGGGCGGGCCACTGGCCGGGCGCCGGGTGCTGGTGACCTCGGGGCCGACGCACGAACCCATCGACCCGGTGCGCTACATCGCCAACCGCTCGTCCGGGGCGCAGGGCACCGCCTTGGCGGCAGCGTTGCGCGATCTGGGGGCGGATGTGGTGTTCGTCACCGGCCCGGCCTCTGTCGCGCCGCCGCAGGGCGTGCAGGTGGTGGCGGTGGAAACCGCGCGCCAGATGCTCGAGGCCGTGCAGGTGGCGCTGCCCGTGGACGCGGCCGTGATGGCGGCGGCGGTTGCCGACTGGCGCGTGGCCAATGCCGCCGGATCGAAGATGAAAAAGGATGGGTCGGGCCGCGCCCCCGCGCTCGAATTCGCCGAGAACCCCGACATCCTTGCCATGGTGTCGAAACATGCCACCGCACGGCCCCGGCTGGTGGTGGGGTTTGCCGCGGAAACCGATGATGTCGTGGCCCACGCCACCGCCAAGCGGCTGCGCAAGGGCTGTGACTGGATCGTGGCCAATGACGTGCGCCCCGACACCGGCATCATGGGCGGCACATCAAACGCCGTGACCGTGATTTCCGATACGGGTGCCGAAAACTGGCCGATGATGGGCAAGGACGAGGTGGCCCGCCGTCTGGCGCAGCGCATCGCGCAGGCGCTGGCATGACCGGCGGCGCGTCGCGCCCCGCGCCAGACCCGTCGCCCGGGCTGACCATCGCCATCCTGCGCGAAGACTGGGCCGACCCCGACATCGCACTGCCGTCCTATGCCACCCAAGGGTCGGCGGGCGCCGATGTCCGGGCAAACCTGCCGCCCGACCTGCGAGGACAGGGCCTGACCATCGCGCCCATGGCGCGGGTGCTGGTGCCTGCCGGCTTTCGCATGGAAATCCCGCCGGGCTATGAGGTGCAGGTCCGGCCAAGGTCGGGTCTGGCGCTGAACCACGGCATCACCTTGCCCAACACCCCCGGCACGATCGACGCTGACTATCGGGGCCCGGTCGGCGTGCCGCTGGTCAATCTGGGGTGCGAACCCTATGTCGTCACCCACGGCGCGCGTATCGCGCAGATGGTGGTGGCACCCGTGCTGCAGGCGCGGTTCCTTCCTGTCGGCGCCTTGACGGAAACCGACCGCGGGTCGGGCGGGTTCGGGTCGACCGGGGTGGGCTGAGATGGTGACGGTTCTGGCACTGATGGCGGCGGTCTGGGGCCTTGGCGCGGCGTTCGGCGTGCCTGGGCGCGTGCGCGGCGTCGCCGTCGGCTTTCTCTGGCTGGCGGTCGTGCTGGCACATCTGGTGCTGCCCCCGGAGGCTGCGCTGCGCGCGGCAACCGGCGGACGGGCGGAACCTTGGGTCGTGCTGGGCGGCGTTGTGCTGCTCTGGTTCGGTTACCGCGCGCTCTTGCGCCGCATCCGCGCGCGGGCCGAACCACAGGCGGCCCCCACCGGCGCCGCGTTTTCCGAAACCGAACTGTCGCGCTACGCCCGCCATATCCTGCTGCGCGAAGTCGGCGGCACCGGGCAAAAGCGGCTCAAGGCCGCGCGCGTGCTGGTCGTCGGCGCAGGCGGCCTTGGCAGCCCCGCCATCCTGTACCTCGCTGCCTCGGGCGTCGGCGTGATCGGCGTAGTAGACGACGACACCGTCGAAGACAGCAACCTGCAACGCCAGATCATCCACACCGACGACCGTATCGGCCTGCCCAAGGTGCAATCGGCGATGATCGCGGCGCGCGCGCTCAACCCCTTCGTCGAAATCCGGCCCTATCAGCGCCGGCTCGACGAAACCGCCGCCCGCGACCTGATCGCCGGGTATGACCTCGTGCTGGACGGCACCGACAATTTCGATACCCGCTATCTGGTCAACCGGGTCTGTGCCGAACTGGGCGTGCCGCTGGTGGCGGCGGCGATCACCCAATGGGAAGGCCAGATCGGACTTTACGATCCGGCGCGCGGCGGGCCTTGCTATGAATGCGTGTTCCCGGTGCGCCCCGCCCCCGGCCTTGCGCCCGCCTGCGCCGAAGCCGGGGTCATCGCGCCCTTGCCCGGCGTGCTCGGCTCGATGATGGCGCTCGAGGCGGTAAAGCGGCTGACCGGCGCCGGCGATGGGCTGCAAGGCCGGCTCATGTTGTATGACGGGCTGCACGGCGACGCGCGCACCATCCGCACCCGGCGGCGCCCCGATTGCGCGGCCTGCGGCGGGCGGCACGCCTGAATGTGGCAGGGGGGCTGGATTGTCGCGCCCCGCTGCGGATAATCTGCGCCATATCTGTCAGGGAGATTGCCGATGCTGCGCCGTTCCGTTCTTGCCGCCCTTGCTGTCATCCTTGCCGCCCCGCTTGCCGCCACGGCGCAGGGCCTGCCTGATCTGGCCGGGCGCGACATCGTGGTGGTGACCGAAAACGCCTATCCGCCGCTGCAGTTCCTCGACAAGAGCGGCGCGGCCGTGGGCTGGGAATATGACGCGATGGCCGAAATCGCCAAGCGGCTGAATGCCAATGTGACCTATCAGAACATCAGCTGGGATGCGATGATTCCGGCGGTGTCCGAAGGGCAGTTCGACATCGGCATGACCGGCATCACCATCCGCGACGACCGGCGCGAAAAGGTGGATTTCTCCGACGCCTACATGCGGTCGGAAATGGTCATGCTGGTGCGCGGAGACGAGGCGCGGTTTT
Organism: Gemmobacter sp.; assembly: GCA_030683915.1. Lineage (GTDB taxonomy): Bacteria > Pseudomonadota > Alphaproteobacteria > Rhodobacterales > Rhodobacteraceae > Wagnerdoeblera. The sequence goes on along the minus strand of JAUXPG010000109.1, from coordinate 22,597 downwards.
CCGACGCCGCGTCCTTTGCCGCCAATCCCGACCTGCTGATCGCGGCCCAGCCTGGCACCACCCCGTTCTACGTCGGCGTTTACGAAGTGCTGGATGGGAACGAGGCGAACCCCCGCATCAAGCTGTTTGAAACCTTCGGCGCCGGTGTGGCGGCGTTGCGGGCCGGCGATGTCGATCTGGTGCTGACCGATGGCACCGCCGGAGCGGGCTATGTCGCCGCGTCGAACGGCGGGCTGAAGATCGTGGGCGACAAGCTGGGAACCGAGGATTTCGGCTTCATCTTCCCCAAGGGGTCCGATCTGGTGGCCCCGGTCAATGCTGCCATCGCCGCGATGCAGGCGGATGGCACGTTGGAGGCGCTCAACACCAAGTGGTTCCTTGACTACAAGATGGGCGAATGAGCGTTCGGCCATGACGGCGCCGGGGCGGGACTTTCCGCTCTGGCTGGTGCTGCTGGCCGGGGCGCTGGCATGGGCGTTCTGGCAGGCCGTCACCAGCGACATCTATGCCCAGATCCTTGCAACCCTTTGGAAAGGCGTGGGCATCACGCTTTTGGTCACCATCACCGGCTTTGCCGGGGCCAGCGCGCTGGGGCTGGCCCTGGCGCTCGGGTCGCTCTCCCGCCTGTGGCTGGTGCGCCAGACGGTGCGGCTCTACGTCGAGGTGATGCGCGGCATCCCCATCATCGTGCTGCTGCTCTACGTCGCCTTTGTCGGTGTGCCGCTGGCGGTCGAGGGGTGGAACGCGCTGGGCCTGCCGCAGGCCCGCGCCCGCGACGTGCCGCTGTTGTGGCGCGCGGTGGCGGCGCTGGTGCTGGCCTACGCCAGCTTTCTGGCCGAGGTGTTCCGGGCGGGCATCCTGTCGGTCGATCCCGGGCAGATCGAGGCGGCCAAGGCGCTGGGCCTGGGCCGCGTGCGACGGTTTCACCTGATCGTGGCGCCGCAGGCGTTCCGCGTCATCCTGCCGCCCTACGGCAACGACTTTGTGGCGATGGTCAAGGATTCCAGCCTGGTGTCGGTGCTGGGCGTCACCGATGTCACCCAACTTGGCAAGGTCGCGGCGGCGGGCAACTTCCGGTATTTCGAAACCTACAACATGGTCGCGCTGATCTATCTCAGCCTGACCGTCACCCTTTCCCTGGCGCTGCGGCGGCTCGAGACACGGTTACGGGCGCGGCGGGGCTGAAGGGGCGTCACCAGTTGGCGAAGGATTACACGTCCCCGCTGCCCTGCGGCACCCTGCCGCAGGGCAGCGGCGGGCCGGAGTTGACGCAGGTCAAGGTGCCACGCGGACAACACTGCCAGACTTGCGCCATGCCCTTCGGGGCAGCACCGGCGCCCCGTCCTGTTCGCGCGTTTCCAGGGGTGCCGGTGCATCGGAATTCCTCTCAGGGGTCGAAGTCCACACCGGGCTTCGGCCCCTTTCGCATCGGGCTGCGTCGATTAGTTGCATCGCGCATTCGGGTTATTGATGCATGTCAATGTCAGACCCGCGCCAACGCGCGACACGAGACCAGTCATCATTTGCCGGAGCCATACCGTGCCAGCCGATTCGTCCCAGAACACCGACTCGAGCCTTTACACCGCGCGCGAACCGATCTTTCCGCGCCGCGTGAAGGGCACGTTCCGTACGCTGAAGTGGTGGCTGATGGCGTTCACGCTGGGCATCTATTACCTCACACCGTGGATCCGCTGGGACCGCGGGCCGAACATGTCGGATCAGGCGGTGCTGATCGACCTTGCGAACCGGCGGTTCTTTTTCTTCATGATCGAGATCTGGCCCCACGAATTCTACTTCGTTGCGGGCCTTCTGATCATGGCGGGGCTGGGCCTGTTTCTGTTCACCTCTGCCGCCGGCCGGGTCTGGTGCGGCTATGCCTGCCCCCAGACGGTCTGGACCGACCTGTTCATCCTTGTGGAACGCTGGGTCGAAGGCGACCGCAACGCCCGCCTTCGCCTGCACCGGCAGGCGTGGGATGGGGAAAAGCTGCGCAAGCGGCTGGTGAAATGGCTGGCCTGGCTTGCCATTGCCATGGCGACCGGGGGGGCGTGGGTGTTCTACTTCACCGATGCGCCCACTCTGCTGCGCGACCTGCTGAGCTTTGACGCGCATCCCGTCGCCTACATCACCATCGGGCTTTTGACGGCCACCACCTTTGCCTTCGGCGGCTTTGCGCGCGAACAGATGTGCATCTATGCCTGTCCGTGGCCGCGCATCCAGGCGGCGATGATGGACGAGGATACCATCACCATCGGCTACCGCGACTGGCGCGGCGAACCGCGCGGCAAGCTGAAAAAGGGCGCCGCCGCCCCCGACACGGCGCAGGGCGACTGCATCGACTGCATGGCCTGCGTCAACGTCTGCCCGATGGGCATCGACATCCGCAACGGCCAGCAACTGGCCTGCATCACCTGCGGCCTGTGCATCGACGCCTGCAACGACACGATGGACAAGATCGGCAAGCCGCGCGGCCTGATCGACTATATGGCGCTGACGGACGAAACCGCCGAACGCGCCGGCAAGGCGCCGAAATCGGTGTGGAAACACGTGTTCCGCCCGCGCACCATCCTTTACACCGCCCTTTGGGCAGGCGTCGGCCTTGCGCTGGTGGTGGCGCTGTTCCTGCGTTCGGACATCGACGTGAACGTGACCCCGGTGCGCAACCCCACCTTCGTGACCTTGTCCGACGGCTCGATCCGCAACACCTATGACGTGCGGCTGCGCAACAAGTATCACGAAGCGCGGATGATCCGCTTTTCCATCGACGCGCCCCCCGGCCTGCGGATAGAACTGGAAGGCACGCCAGAGGTGCGCGTGGCGATGGACGCCGACGCGACGCTGCAACAGCGCGTCTATCTGATCGCACCGCCCGGCTCGCCCGTCGGCGCGCGCGACAGGACCGACCTGACGATGTGGTTCGAGGTCGTCAACTCCTCCAGCCGGGTCAGCGCCGGCACGGTCTTTAACGGAAAGGGACAGTGACATGACACGCGAGATCACCGGCAAACACGTTCTGATCGGCACGGTATCGGCTTTTGGCGTCATCATCGCGGTCAACTTCTTCATGGCCTATCAGGCGGTCAGCACCTTTCCGGGGGTCGAGGCCAAGAACACCTATTACGCCAGCCAGAACTTCGAAGCGGCACGCAAGGCGCAGCAGGCGCTGGGCTGGCAGGTGACGGAAAGCTATCAGGACGGGCAGTTGACCCTTCGCATCACCGAAACCGCCTCGGGCCTGCCCGGCGCGGTGACCGACCTGCAGGTGCTGGTCGGCCGCGCGACCGAGGCACAGGGCGACCGTCTGCCGGTGTTCGTCCGCGACGGCGGGGCCTTTGTCGCGCCGGTGGACCTTGCGCCCGGCAAATGGCTGCTGCGTATCGAGGCCGTCGCTCAGGACGGCACGCCCTTCCGCCAGCAGCGCCAACTTTTCGTGAAAGGGTGATCGCATGACCTTGGCTGCCGACCCGCAAGAACACCTGCAGGTTTCGGCCTGCCCCGCCTGCGTGGCCGCCCCTTCGGCCGAGGCCATCGCCCGCGCCGCCGCCCCGCGCGAGGCGCGTCTGATGCTGTCGATCCCGCAGGCGCATTGCGCGACCTGCATCTCCACTGTCGAGGAGGGTCTGTCCGCGTTGCCCGGTATCCGCAACGCGCGGGTCAACCTGACCCTCAAGCGCGTGCTGGTCGAGGCCGAGCCGCAGGTGACCGCCGAAAGCCTGATCCCGCATCTGGCCCGACTGGGCTATGAGGCCTACGAGCTTGACGCCGGGGTGCTGTCGGCCACCGAAACCGACCGGCAGGGCCGCGAACTGCTGATGCGGATGGGCGTGGCGGGCTTCAGCATGATGAACATCATGTTGCTGTCGGTGGCTGTCTGGTCGGGCGCGACCGATGCCACCCGCGATCTGTTCCACTGGATTTCCGGCATGATCGCCATTCCCACCGTGGTTTTCGCCGGCCAGCCGTTCTTTGCCTCGGCATGGCGCGGGTTGAAGGCCGGGCGGCTGGGCATGGATTTTCCGATCTCGCTGGCGCTCGTGCTGGCCTCGGGGATTTCGATCTATGAAACGTCGATGTCGGGGCGGCACGCCTATTTCGACGCGGCGGTGATGCTGACCTTCTTTCTGCTGGTGGGCCGGTATCTGGACCACCGCACCCGCGCCGTGGCGCGCTCTGCCGCGCAGGAACTGGCCGCGCTGGAGGTGCCGCGCGCGATCCGGCTGGCCGACGGGGCCGAAGCCAGCGTGATGGTGGCCGATCTGCGGCCCGGTGATCTGGTTCTGGTGCGCCCGGGCGGGCGGATGCCGGTGGACGGCGTGGTGGTGTCGGGCACGTCGGAACTGGACCGCTCGCTGTTGACCGGCGAGGTCATGCCGGTGCAGGCCGGGCCGAACCAGATCGTCAGCGCAGGCGAGGTCAACCTGACCGGCCCGCTGACCGTGCGGGTGACGGCAGCAGGGCGCGACAGTTCGTTGTCGCGCATGGCCGAACTGGTGGCGGTGGCCGAAAGTGCGCGCACCCGTTACACCACGCTGGCCGACCGCGCCGCGCGCGCCTATTCGCCGCTGGTGCATCTGCTGTCGTTTTCCGCCTTCGGCTACTGGATGTGGGCCACGGGCGGCGACATCCGCTTTGCCATCAACATTTCCGCGGCAACGCTGATCATCACCTGCCCCTGCGCGCTGGGGCTGGCGGTGCCTGCGGTGGTGACGGCGGCCAGCGGCAAGCTGTTTCGCAAGGGGCTGCTCATCAAGTCGGGTTCCGCGCTGGAACGGCTGGCCGAGGTGGACACCGTGGTGTTCGACAAGACCGGCACGCTGACGATGGGCGCGCCGGAGCCGACCAACCTTGGCGATCACGGGCCGCAGGCGCTGGCGCTGGCGGCGGCGTTGGCCGGGGCATCGTCGCACCCCCTGGCGCAGTCGCTTGCGGCGGCGGTGCGGGCGGCGGGCGTGGCGCCTGCGGTGCTGGACGATGTGACCGAGGTGCCGGGCTATGGCATCGAAGGGCACTATCAGGGCCGCCGCGTGCGGCTGGGCCGTGCGGAGTGGGTGGGGGCCGAGGCCCCGGCCGTCACCGCAACCTGCCTTGGACTGCCGGATGGCACGACCCACGCCTTTACCTTTGCCGACGCCTTGCGCCCCGGTGCGGCCGAAGTGGTGGCGGCGGTGCTGGCGCAGGGCTACCGCGTCAAGCTGATCTCGGGCGATGCGGCGGCGCCGGTGGCCGAACTGGCCGCGCGGCTGGGCATCGCGGACTGGACGGCGGGCGCGTTGCCGCAGGACAAGGCCGCCGAGGTCGCACGGCTGACCGCTGCGGGCGCACGGGTGCTGATGGTGGGCGACGGGCTGAACGATACCGCGGCGCTGGCGGCGGCGCATGCCTCGGTCTCGCCTGCGACGGCGCTGGACGCGGCGCGGGTGGCGTCGGACATCGTGCTGCTGGGCCGCGACATTGCCCCGGTGGCCGACGCGCTGCGCATCGCCCGGCAGGCGACCCGGCGGATGCGCGAGAACTTTGCGATTTCGGCGGCCTATAACGTGATCGCGGTGCCGGTCGCGCTGGTCGGGCTGGCCACGCCGCTATGGGCCGCGGCGGCCATGTCGCTGTCGTCGATCACGGTCGCGCTCAATGCAATGAGGCTGAGGTAACCCGCATGGAAATCCTAACGATCCTGATTCCGGTGTCGCTGTTTCTGGGCGGACTGGGCTTGTTCGCGTTCTTCTGGTCGATGAAGAACCGCCAGTATGAAGACCCCGAAGGCGACGCACGGCGCATCCTGACGACCCAGTGGGACGACAAGCCAAAGCCCTGAACCGGGGATGGGGAAAGGGCGCGCGCGGGCGCGCCCCTGTCTGCCGGCGTCAGAGCTTGGCGGCCACGTCGTCGGGCACGTCGAAGTTGTGGGTCACGGTCTGGACGTCGTCATCTTCTTCCAGCATGTCCACCAGCTTGAGCAGCTTTTGCGCGGTCTCGAGATCAACCTCGGTCCGGGACTGCGGGCGCCAGATCAGCTTGGATTCGGTGGATTCCCCCAGCGCCTTTTCCAGCGCGTCGGACACCGCCGACAAATCTTCGACCTTGCAGGTGATGTAGTGGCCGTCGTCGTCGGTTTCCACGTCGTCGGCACCGGCCTCGAGCGCGGCCATCATCACGGTGTCCGCATCGCCCGCCGTCAGCGGATAGGTGATTTCGCCCACCCGGTCAAAGCTGTGCGCGACGGATCCGGTGGTGCCAAGGTTGCCGCCGCATTTGGTGAAATAGCTGCGGACGTTCGACGCGGTGCGGTTCAGGTTGTCGGTCATCGCCTCGACGATGATGGCGATGCCGCCGGCGCCGTAGCCTTCATAACGGATTTCGGTGTAGTCCTCGGCCTCGCCGCCCTGGCTTTTCTTGATGGCGCGGTCGATCACGTCCTTGGGCATGGAGACGGCCTTCGACGCCTTCACGGCCAGACGCAGGCGGGGGTTCTTGTCAGGATCAGGGTCGCCCAGCTTGGCCGCGACGGTGATTTCCTTTGCCAGCTTGGAAAACATCTTGGAACGAAGCTTGTCCTGCTTGCCCTTGCGGTGCTGGATGTTCGCCCATTTGGAATGGCCCGCCATGAAGAAAACCCCTGCCTTTTCGGTGATCGCTGGGCTTATAGTCCGTCATGCCCCTTGCCCGCAAGGGCGGGCGCTGTCCCTCGGAGGGACAGCGGGCAGGCCCAAGGATTCCAAGGGCTTGGCGGCGCGTTTTAACCGGGACTTAACCTTTGCCCCGGCAGGCCGCCGTCAGAACGGCCAAAGCAGCGGGATCACCAGCGAGGCGGCGACGGCCATGACGATGTTGAGCGGCACGCCGATCCGCAGAAAGTCGCTGAACTTGTAGCCGCCGGGACCATAGACAAGGGTGTTGGTCTGGTAGCCGATGGGCGTGGCAAAGCTGGCCGAGGCGCCGAACATCACCGCGACCACCAGCGGGCGCGGGTCGATCCCGAGCGAGGTTGCAAGCCCGATGGCGATGGGGGTGAGGATGACGGCAACGGCGTTGTTGGTCACGATTTCGGTGAGGAACGAGGTCAGCGAATAGATGGCCAGCACCAGCACGAAGGGCGGCAGGCTGCCCAGCCACGGCGACACCGCGTTGACGATCAGTTGCACCGCGCCGGAATTGTCGAGCCCGGCGCCGACCCCGAGCATGCCGATGATGAGCGCGAGCAACCGGCCATCGATGAATTCGAACGCCTCTTCGGCATCGATGCAGCGGGTCAGAAGCACGATGGCCACCCCGACCATCGCCAAGAGCACGATTGGCGCCACCTCGAAGGTGGACAGCAGCACCACACCCAGCAGCACGCCGATCACGATGGGCGCATGGCGGCGGCGATAGGCGCGTTCCGACGGCTTGGCGATGTCCACCATGTTCATGTCGGCGGCAAGACGCTGGATATCGGCCTGCGCGCCTTCGAGCAGAAGGGTGTCCCCGACCTGCACCACCAGATCGTCGATCTGGCGGCCGATGTTCTGGTTGCGGCGATGCACCGCCAGCGGATAGACCCCATACCGCCGCCGCAGGCGCAGCGACCCGAGCGAACGCCCGACCATGTGGCAGCCGGGGGTAATCAGCGCCTCGACCGTGGTGGTCTGCACCGAACTGAGCTTGTCCACCAGCTTGAGATCCTTGTGGCCCTGCAGGCCCAGAACCTCGGACATCGGGGTGCGCAGCACGACGCGGTCGCCGGATTCCAGCACGACGGCGGCCAGATCGCGGCGCAACGAGGCATCGCCGCGCAGAACGTCGATGACTCGGGCGGTGTCGCGTTTGAAGATATCCACCTCGTCCAGCCGCTTGCCGACAAGCGACGAGCCTTCGGGCAGCGCCACCTCGGTAAAGAACTTCATCTTCGATTTGTCCGACAGCAGCATGGCCATGCTGTCGCGGTCAGGCAGCAGGCGCGGCGCGGTCAGCCACAGGTAAAACCCGCCGATGGAGGCAAGGATCAGCCCAACGGGGGTGATTTCGAACATGTGGAAATGCGGCAGCCCGTTGGCGGCGGCCACGCCATCGACCAGCAGGTTGGTGGACGTGCCGATCAGCGTGATGGTGCCGCCAAAGATGGACAGGTAGCTGAGCGGAATCATCAGCTTGGACGGCGACATCTGCATCTGTTTGGCCAGCTGCATGAAGAGCGGGATCATCACGACGACGATGGGGGTGTTGTTGACGAAGGCCGACAGGCCCAGCACCACGAGGGCCAGCACGAACAGCGTGCGGGCCGGGTGTTTGTCGGCGTTGCGCGCGGCGATCTGGGTGATGGAATCCAGCGCGCCGGTGCGGACGAGGCCGCCCACGATGATGAACATGGCGGCGATGGTCCACGGCGCGGGGTTGGAAAACACCCGCAGTGCCTCTTTCTGCGGCAGGATGCCGAGCACCAGCATCAGCACGGCCCCGCCGATGGCCACCACCTCGACCGGATAGGTTTCGCGGATGAACATCGCCAGCATGCCAAGGACGATTGCAAGGGCCACGACCGCCTGCATGGTCGATGAAAGCTCAAGTCCCAGCATGTGAAATCCCCGCGCGTTTTATCGCGGCAATTCTTGTCGTGTTTTTTGCAGGCGCACAAGTGTTTCCTTGTCGCGCGGGCGGACGAGCGCCACCCCGGCCAACATGGTGGCCATTGCGGCCCAGACTGTGGGGGAAAAGCGTTCGTCCAGCAGCACCATGGCCCAGACCATGCCGCTGGCGGTGACCAGATAGGCCGATTGCCCGGCAAACACCGGGCCGCCCACGGCGACCAGCCAGACGAAGGCCGCATAGACAAGGCCATGCACGATTCCCATCAGCAGCATGGCGAATTCGGCCTGACCGGGCGCGGCAAAGGGGTTGACCCATTGGCCGGTGACCAGCACCAGCGGCACGATCAGGACCATGCCGACGAACGAGGCGCCGGCCATCGCCTGCACCGGGTCCATCGCATCGGTGCCGCGCCATGCGACGTAGTTGCCTTCGAGCGCGTAGAACAGCGGCCCGACCAGCGCGAGCGGCAGGAAGGCGGCCATTGCCGGATCAGGCAGGCTGGAGCCGGGCAGGGCGATGAGCCCCACCCCGGCCAGCCCAAGCAACAGCCCGCCCAGACGCGCCCATGAAAAGCGGTCGTTCCCCAGCGCCAGCGCAAGCGGCAGCGCGATCAGCGGGACGGCGGAGATGAGGATCGACATGATGCCCGAGGGCAGGCGCGCAACCGAGATGTAGAAGGTGGTGTTGGGCACCAGCGTGCCAAGGATGGCGACGACGACAAAGAATTCCAGCCGCCGCCGGGTCAGCACCAGCGGGCGGCGGCGGGCAAGGCTGATGGCGCCCAGCAGAACGGTGCCGATGACGAGTTGCCAGAAGATCACGCCAAAGGGCGGGTGGCCGGTGGCGACCGACATCTTGCCAAGCGGTTGGGTCGAGCCCCAGCCGATGCCGATGGCCAGCAGCACCGCCACAAGGACGGGACGCGGCGGCGCGGTCAAGGTGTGGACTCGGCCAATCGTCCGCCGAGGCGCACCGGCGCGATGCGCGATGCCCGGCCGGTGCGGTCGTCGGTTTCGACGAACACGCCCGACAGCGTGGCCTCGCCGCCTGCGGGTTCGAAGCGGCCGCCGGGCATCTGGGTGATGAAGCGGCGCATCGGTTCTTCCTTTTGCATGCCGATCACCGAGTTGTAATCGCCGCACATGCCCGCGTCGGTCAGGTATCCGCAGCCGCCGGGCAGGATCATGGCGTCGGCGGTGGGGACGTGGGTGTGGGTGCCGACGACAAGGCTGGCGCGGCCGTCGCACCAGTGGCCCATGGCCATCTTTTCCGACGTCGCCTCGCAATGCATGTCAACCAGCACCGCCTGCGCCATGCCGCCCAAGGGATGGGCGTGCAGCACGGGCTGGATGGCCGAGAACGGATCGTCAAACGGGCGTTTCATGAACACCTGCCCCAAGACCTGCGCCACAAGAATCTTGCGCCCGCGCCCGTCGGTGAACAGCCGCGCGCCCTTGCCGGGGGCGGTCTTGGCAAAGTTCAGCGGGCGCAGGATGCGGGGTTCCTGTTCGATGAAGGACAGCATGTCCTTCTGGTCAAAGGCGTGGTCGCCCAGTGTCAGGCAATCGGCCCCGGCCTCGAGCAGCGCCTTGGCATGCGCGGCGGTCAGACCTACGCCGCTGGACGCGTTTTCGCCGTTCACCACAACGAAATCCAGCCCCCAGTCCTTGCGCAGGGCCGGAAGCCGGGTTGTCACCACCGTGCGCCCGGCACGGCCCATCACATCGCCAAGGAAAAGTATCCGCATGGCCCCGCCTTACGCCATCGCGGAACGCTTGTGAATGGGGGCGGAAATCGACTTCGATTTCCGGGCAAATTTCTTGCAGGAAATTTGTGCCCGAGGCGGGCGGTCAGCCGATGAAGCCACCGTCGCTGTCGTCGCCGGCCTCTTGCAGCAGGCGGTTGAGGTCGGGCACGGTGACGTGGCGTTTGCCGTCCAGCACGATCACGCCATCCTTGCGCAGCGCCGAAATCTGACGGCTGACGGTTTCCAGCGTCAGGCCCAGATAATCGGCCATCGCCTCGCGCGTCAGCGGCAGGTCGAACACCAGCGGGCCGCGCCCGCCCTTGAGCTTCAGCGTGGCGTCACGGCGCGCCAGAATGGCCATCAGGCTGGCAATCTTTTCGCGCGCGGTCTTGCGGCCCAGCAGCAGCATCCATTCGCGGGCCGCATCAAGTTCGTCCAGCGTCATTTCCAGCAGGCGCTGTGCGACGTGGGGGGTGCGGCCCATCATGTCTTCAAAGGGCTTCTTGCGGAAGCAGCACATCACCACATCGGTGGTCGCCGTCACGTCATAGGCGGCAGTGGGGCGGCCGGGGCGGCCCACGAAATCGGACGGCAGCAACAGGCCCACCATCTGGCGGCGCCCGTCTTCCAGCGTCTGGGTCAGCGTGGCGATGCCGGTCACGACCGAGGCCACGAAATCCATCCGGTCCCCCGACCAGATCAGCGTCTGCCCGGCCTCGTAGCTGCGATAATACTTCATCTGTTCGAGTTCGACGAGTTCGTCGGTTTCGCAGCGGGCACAGACCGCGCGATGCCGGATCGGGCAGTCGCCGCAGGACACGTGCGTTTGGAGGGGGATGTCTTTCAAGGTCATGCGGCTATTCGCTGTTGATCCATGTCAAGGCCGCAGCCCGATTGCGTGGCTACGGTAGCCGAATGGACACGGAATCGCAACTCACACGGCTGGGGCTATTTGACGCCAAGGTGCCGCGCTACACCAGCTATCCCACCGCGCCCCACTTTGGCGCGTCGGTCGGGCCAGGGCACTTTACCGACTGGGTTCGCCGGATACCGGCGGGTTCGGAAATCTCGCTGTACCTGCATGTGCCGTTCTGTCGTCGGCTGTGCTGGTTCTGCGCCTGCCGCACACAGGGGACAACCTCGGATGTGCCGGTGCGGGCCTATGCCCAGACGCTGAAGGCGGAACTGCGGCTTTTGGCCGAACATCTGCCGCAGGGCGTGCGGCTGAGCCGGTTGCATTGGGGCGGAGGCACGCCGACGTTGCTGGCGCCCGACCTGATGACCGAACTGGCGCAGGCGATTTTCGCGGTGGCCCCGATGGCGGCAGAGGGCGAGTTTTCGGTCGAGATCGACCCCAACGAGATCGACGATGCGCGGTTGGATGCGCTGGCGGCAGCGGGGATGAACCGCGCCTCGATCGGGGTGCAGGATTTCGACCCGGAAATTCAGGCGGCCATCGGGCGCGAGCAAAGCTATGACATCACCCGCGCGGCGGCGGATGCGATTCGGGCGCGCGGGGTGCGCAGCCTGAACGCCGACATCCTGTTCGGCCTGCCGCACCAGTCGCCGGCGCGGATTGCCGATTCGGTGCAGAAGTTGCTGAGCCTGTCGCCCGACCGGGTGGCGCTTTATGGCTATGCCCATGTGCCGTGGATGAGCCGCCGGCAACAGATGATCCCGTCGGATTCCATGCCGACGCCGCAGGAGCGGTTGAAGCTGTTCGAGGTGGCGCGGCAATTGTTCCTGTGGGACGGCTATGTCGAGGTGGGGATCGACCACTTCGCGCGGCCCACCGACGGCATGGCCAAGGCGCTGAAGGCGGGCACGCTGAAGCGCAACTTCCAAGGCTATACCGATGATCCGGCGCCGGTGCTGGTGGGGCTGGGGGCCAGTTCGATCTCGCGCTTCCCGCAGGGTTATGCGCAGAACGTGTCCGGGACCGGGGAATATACCAAGGCGATCCGGGCCGGGCAGTTTTCCACCCACCGTGGCCACGCCTTCGGGGGTGAGGACCTGCTGCGCGCGCGGATCATCGAGGCGCTGATGTGCGATTTCCGCGTGTCGCGGGCCGAGTTGCTGGACACCTTCGCGGTGACCGAGGCGCGGCTGGAGGACCTGTTCCGCCCGGTGGCGGCGCAGTTCGGCGACATGGTGCGGCTGGACGACAGCGGGCTGAGCATTCCCGAGGCCGGGCGCCCGCTGACGCGGATGATTGCACGGGCGTTTGATGCCTATGACCTGTCGAAGGCAGGGCATTCCAGCGCGATCTGAGGGTGGCGGCGCCGATCAGATGAAAGGCAGCGCCGCTATCAGCCGTTGGATTTCGGCGCGCGGAAGTTTTGCGCCGCGTTCCAGAAGCATTTTGCCCATCGCGGCGAGAAGCAAGTTATGGTCTGGCTGCGTTGCACGAGCGTGAACAGCGGCTGCGCCGCCGGCCCATTCGTCGGGCACGAAGTTGCCCTTGATGTCAAAGAATTTGTACTTGGCTTTGCCGACCTTGACGTGCATCCCGGCGTCCGATCCGTAGACATGGACATGCATGCCAATTTCGCCGTTCACTAGGTAATAGCCCTTGCTTGTGTCCTTTTGCTTCGGGATGGCGCCATAACGGCCCAGGATCGCCTCGGGCGTCATGGGGGTTGGCGTGGGTTGGGCCTGGGCCCCGGCATTTGCCCGAGCGGCCTGTTTGCGCGCGTCGAGGCAGGGTTGGCACAGCCCGTCGTGCACGTCCGGGACGCCGGAGTGATTCTTGCAATAGGTCATGGACAAGCCTTTCGGTGAAAGCATCAGCATGCGCGAATCTGTCTGGAAGTCCAGTCGGCTTCGTTGCGAGGCAGGCTGCTGCTGCGCTAATCTGAATGTGCGCGGGCAGGGAGTCGGGCGATGGTGCGGGATGTGACAGTGCTGCTGGGCACCACCAAGGGGGCGTTTCTGGTGTCGGGCGGACCGGCGGGCTGGAGGGCGCGGGGGCCGTTCTGCGATGGTTGGCCGATCAACCACATCATTGCGGACCCTGACAGCGGCACGATCTGGGCCGGCGGCGGGGGCGACTGGCACGGCGCGGGGGTCTGGCGGTCGGGTGATGGCGGGGCCAGTTGGGCGCTGACGCGGCTGACCAAGGGTGCGATGGACGACTGGGCGGCGAATGATGCCGATTTCGCCGCGATGATCGGCTGGAGCGCGGACCCGCTGCCGTTCGGGGATGGGTTTTCGCAGATATGGTCGCTGCACGCCGCGCATGGGCGGGTTTATGCGGGCACCAAGCCTGCCAGTCTGCTGGTCAGCGACGATGGCGGGGTGACCTGGGCGCGGGTGGAAGGGCTGACCGACCATCCGTCGGCAAACAGTTGGACCCCCGGTGCGGCAGGGCTGGTGCTGCATACCGTCGTGTCGCATCCGGGCGATCCGGGGCGGCTGTGGCTGGGCATCTCGGCGGCCGGGGTTTTTGCCACCGAAGATGGTGGCATGACATGGGACCGGCGCAACCGGCTGGCCAATGCCGAGGCCTGCACGCACCATGACCACCCGGCGGCGCCACGGGATGGCGAGACCGGGCATTGCGTGCACAACATGATGCGGGCGCCGGGTACCGGGGACCGGCTGTATCAGCAAAACCACCATGGCGTCTGGCGGTCGGACGATGGCGGGCGCAGCTGGGCGGACATTACGGCGGGGTTGCCCTCGACCTTCGGGTTTCCGGTGCAGGTGCATCCGCGCGACCCCGATACGCTGTGGACGCTGCCGCTGAATGGCGACATGGCAGGGCGGTTTCCGCCCGATGCCGCCTGCGCGGTGTGGCGGTCGCGCGATGGCGGCCAAAGCTGGCAGGCGATGCGGCAGGGGTTGCCGCAGGAGGGGTGTTTCTTCACCGTGCTGCGGCAGGCGATGGCAGGCGATGCGCGCGACCCGGCGGGGGTGTATTTCGGCACCAACTCCGGTTCGGTCTTTGCCAGCTTTGACGAAGGCGAGTGCTGGCATGAGATTGCGCGGCATCTGCCCACGATCCTGTCGGTCGAGGTGATGGACCGCGGCTGAGGGCGGGGGCGCGGAGTTGTGGCAAAAGCTCCGGGCCCAGAGCCTTGTTGAAAGGCTCCGGGGCGATGTCTGGCAGGAAACGTTGCTCCGGCGGTCAGAGCGCGCGGGCGCGGGCGCGGAGTTCGAACTTCTGGATCTTGCCGGTGGAGGTTTTCGGCAGATCGCAGAAAATCACCTGTTTGGGGGTCTTGAACCCGGCCAGACGGGCGCGGCAATGCGCGATCAGGTCGGCTTCGGTGGCGGATGCGCCCTCTTTCAACTCGACAAAGGCGCAAGGCACCTCGCCCCATTTGGCGTCGGGCTTGGCCACCACGGCGCACAGGGCGACGGCAGGGTGGTGCATCAGCGCGCCCTCGACCTCGACCGAGCTGACGTTCTCGCCGCCGGAGATGATGATGTCCTTGGCGCGGTCGGCAATCTTGATGTAGCCGTCGGGGTGGCGGAACGCGATGTCGCCCGACCGGAACCAGCCGCCGCGAAACGCCTCGGCGGTGGCGGTGGGGTTCTTGTAATACCCCTTCATCACGCCGTTGCCGCGATGGGCGATTTCGCCCAAGGTGGTGCCGTCGCGTGGCACGGGGCGGTCGGTGTCGTCCAGCACGGTCACCCCTTCCATGAAGGGCATGGCGACGCCGGTGCGGGCCTTGACGGCGGCGCGGTCGTCGGGGGCCAGTGCGTCGAACCTGTCTTGCCAGACGCATTCCACATCGGGGCCATAGGTTTCGGTCAGCCCGTACACCTGGGTCACGTTGAAGCCCAGCGGTTCGATCGCGGCCAGCGTGGCGGCGGGGGGCGGGGCGCCGGCGGTGAACACCTCGATCACCTGCGAAAAGGCGCGGCGGTCCTGTTCGCGGGCGTGGATGATGGTGTTGAGCACGATGGGCGCACCGCCGAAATGGGTGATGCCTTCATCGGCAAAGGCGTCATACAGCGCCTTGGCGGTGATGTCGCGGCAGCACACGATGGTGCCCGCCACCAGCGGAATCATCCACGGGTGGCACCATGCGTTGCAGTGAAACAGCGGCACGATGGTCAGGTAGCGCGGGTGCAGCACCATGCGCCAGCTGACCACCTGACCATAGGTCGACAGCGTGGCGCCGCGGTGGTGATAGACCACGCCCTTGGGCCGCCCGGTGGTGCCCGACGTGTAGTTGAGCGCAAGGCTTTCCCATTCGTCCTGCGGCAGGCGCCACGCAAAGGCCGGGTCGCCGCCGGCCAGCAGGTCCTCGTATTCGGTGTATCGCCCGGTGGCGGGGAAGCCGGCGCCGGGGTCGGCCACCTCGATGATCTCGGGGCGGGGGCCCTCCATCGCGCCACAGGCCGCTTCGGCCAGCGCGAGGAAGGCGGTATCGACCAGCACCACCCGCGCGCCGCCGTGGCCAAAGATATAGGCCACCGTGTCCACATCCAGCCGGATGTTGATGGTGTTGAGCACGGCGCCGCAGGCGGGCACGCCGAAATGCGCCTCGACCTGCGCGGGCAGGTTGGGGATAAGCGTGGCCACCACATCGCCCGGCCGCACCCCGCGCGCGGCCAACGCCGAGGCCAACCGCGACACGCGGGCGTGGTACTGCCGGTAGGTCCAGCGCCGGTTGCCATAGACCAGTGCCTCGTGGTCGGGCCAGATATCGGCGGCGCGGTTGAGGTGCGACAGCGGCGTGAGCGGCACATAATTCGCCGCCGTGCGCTCCAAGCCCGTTTCGTCCGCCAGCCAGCCCATCCCCGTCGCCTCCCCGCCGTTGTGCTTGTGGAGCGCCATATTGTCGCGTTATGCCGGGCGGGCAAGCCCTGCCGGAGCGCATGATGACCTCTGTCGACCGTCCCAACCGCATGATGGCCGCCAGCGGGGCGATCCTGCTTTATGCAGTGCTGATCGGCTATATCGACAATTACGTGCGCGTGATCGCCGAAGGCACCGGGCTGTGGCAGTTTCAGGCGATGCGGTCGGCGCTGGTGCTGGTGGTCGTGCTGGCGGCGGTGGTTCTGCCCTTTGCGCCGCGCCTGCGGGTGGTGGCGCCCCGCGCGGTGTTGGCGCGGGCGGTGGTGCAGTCGGCGGCGATGTTCACCTATTTCGGCAGCCTCGGGTTTCTGAGCGTGGCGCAGGCGGCGGCGGGGCTGTTCACCGCGCCGATTTTCGTCATGTTGATCGGGCGGTTCGCCTATGGCCACCACATCGGGCCGGTGCGGGTGGTGGCCGCGCTTGCGGGGTTTGCCGGGGTGGTGATGGTGCTGTCGCCCGACCCCGCTGACCTGAAGCCCGCGATGCTGTTGCCGGTGGCGGGGGGCGCGCTTTATGCGCTGGCCAACATTGCCACGCGCGAATGGTGCGCGAGGGAATCGGCGGCGGTGCTGACGGTGTCCTACATGCTGGTGATGGGGGTTCTGGCGGCCGTGGTTCTGGCGGTGCTGTGGCTGGTCGCGCCCGATGCGCCGCCGGGGGTGGCGGGGTTCCTGATCCGGGGGCCGAACGCGCCGTCGGGCGAGGTGCTGTTCTGGGTGGCCGTGCAGGCCATCGGGTCGCTGGTGGCCGTGGGCCTGATGGTGCGCGCCTATCAGCTGGCCGAGGCAAGCCGGGTTTCGGTGCTGGAATATGTGGTGCTGCCGTTTTCGGCGGTCTGGTCCTGGGTCATCTGGGGCGAAACCATCGGCCCGGTCGCCGTGCTGGGCATGGTCCTGATCGTGGCAGCGGGTGTCGCGATGACATGGCGGGGCCGGGTGGCATGATCGTCTCGCGCGGGCGGGGCTATGTCTTTGTCCACGCGCCGAAAACCGGGGGCACGGCGCTGACCCTCGCGCTTGAGGCGCGGGCGATGCGCGATGATCTGATCCTTGGCGACACGCCCAAGGCACGGGCGCGGCGCAGGCGGCTGGCGGCGCTGGGGCCTGCGCGGGGGCGGCTGTGGAAGCATTCCACGCTGGCCGATATCGACGGGGTGGTGAGCGAAGACGAACTGGCCGGGATGTTCGTGCTGACGCTGGTGCGCAATCCGTGGGACCGGATGGTCAGCTATTACCACTGGCTGCGCGCGCAGCGGTTTGACCATCCGGCGGTGGCGCTGGCCCGTGTGGCGGATTTCTCCGGGTTTCTGGCCGATCCGGGCCAGCAGGCGGCCATCGCCGCCTGGCCTGCGGCCGCCTATGTCACCACCGCCAGCGGGGCCGAGCGGTGTGATCTTTTCGCCCGGCTCGAGCGGCTGGACGATGATCTGGCACCGTTCGAGGCGCATCTGGGCTTTCGCGTCACGCCGCTGGCGCGGGCGAACCTGTCTGACCGGCGGGCGGACTGGCGGGGGTATTACAGCGATGCCGACGCGGCACTGGTCGCGCGGTTGTGCGCGCCGGATATCGCGCGGTTCGGATACAGGTTCGACCCCTGAGCCTGTGCCAAAATTCTGCCACCTTGCACGTGCATCCTTGCGCACCGAACAACCGGGAGGTTGGCCCGCGCATGAGGCCACACGGCACAGACGCCCCAGACCCGATGCCCGACAGCGCCTTTGCCACCGAAGGGCTGCTGCATGGCACGCCCGTGGCCATGCCCGACGGCTGGCGCATGGTCGAGGAGGTGGCGCCGGGGGATTATCTGCTGACGTTTGACGGCGGGCCGCGCCGGGTCGAGGCGGTGCAGTCGGCGCTGGTCGAGACGGCGCGCGCCGCGTGGCCGCGCGCGCACTGGCCGCTGCGGGTGCCGCCGGGGGTGATCGGCAATCGGGGCGCGCTGCGGCTGTTGCCCGATCAGGCGGTGCTCCTGGACTGCGACCTTGCCGATACGATGTTCGGCGACCCCTTTGCCCTGATCCCTGCCGCCGCCTTGCAAGGCTGGCGCGGCATTGCGCCGGAACCGCCCGGCGCGGTGGAACGGGTGGCCACGCTGCTGATGGCCGAGGACGAGGTGATCTATGCCGGGGGTGGCGCGCTGGTCTGGTGTCCGGGGGACCAGCCCATCGGGTTGCCGATGGGGGGAATGATGCCGCTGCGCGGCGATCGGGCGGGGTATGTGCCGCTTTCGCTTGCCTCGGCCCGCGAACTGGTGGCCTGCCTGATCGCGCAGGATGTCGGCGCGGCCCTGTCGGGGGCCGCACCGGGGGGGTATCAGGCCGCCTTGCGGGCGTTGTCGCCATAGAAGGTGGCGCCGCTGGCTGCCATGTCGCGCAGCGTCTGCGGTGCGGCAAAGCGGTCGCCGTGCCGTGCTGCCAGCGCGTCGCACAGGTCCACCGCGCGTGCGGCGCCGATGATGTCGAGCCAGCCGAACGGACCGCCCGACCACGGCGCAAAGCCCCAGCCAAGGATGGCGCCCACGTCGCCTTCGCGGATGTCGGTCAGCACGCCCGCCTCGAGCGCGCGGACGGCTTCCAGCACCTGCGCGAACAGCAGGCGGTGCTGCACCTCGTGCAGGTCGGGCTGCGTGGCTGCCAGCGGATAGCGGCCCGCCAGCCCGTCCCACAGGCCCTGCCGCTTGCCCGCCTCATCATAGGCATAGAACCCGGCCTTGGATTTGCGCCCAAGCCGCCCCTGATCGACCATCCAGAACACGATGTCGTCCACCGCGGAATCGGGATAGGCATCGCCCATCGCGGCCTTGGTGGCCTTGGCGATCTTGGCGCCAAGGTCCAGCGAGGTTTCATCGACCAGTTGCAGCGGACCCAGCGGCATGCCCACCAGCTTGGCCGCGTTTTCGATCAGCGCGGGGGCGACCCCTTCGGCCACCATCCGCATGCCTTCGTTGATGTAGGGAATGATGCAGCGGTTGGCATAGAAGAACCGTGCGTCGTTCACCACGATGGGCGTCTTGCGGATCTGGCGCACGAAATCCAGCGCCTTGGCCACGGCGCGGTCGCCGGTCTGGCGGCCCTTGATGATTTCCACCAGCATCATCTTGTCCACCGGGGAAAAGAAGTGGATGCCGATGAACTGTTCGGGGCGCTTTGACGCCTTGGCCAGATCGGAAATCGGCAGGGTTGAGGTGTTGGTGGCAAAGATCGCGGTGTCGGGGATCACCGCTTCGGCCTGCGCGGTGACGCCAGCCTTGACCTTGGGGTCCTCGAACACGGCTTCCACGATCAGGTCACAGCCCTGCAAGGCGGCGTAGTCGGTGGTTGCGGTGATGCGGCCCAGCACCTCGGCGGCCTTGTCGGGGGTGGATTTGCCGCGCTTGACCGCCTTGTCCAGCAGATCGGCGGAATAGGATTTGCCGCGCTCTGCCGCGTCCTGGGCGGCGTCGATCAGCACCACCTCGATACCGGCCATCGCCGAGACATAGGCAATGCCCGCACCCATCATGCCCGCGCCGAGCACGCCCACCTTGCGCACGGTTTCATCCGCGACCTTCGGGCGGTTGGCGCCTTTTTCCAGCGCCTCCTTGTTGATGAACAGGCTGCGGATCATGGCACCCGAGGACGGGTTCATCAGCACATGGGTGAACCAGCGCGCCTCGATCTTGAGGGCGGTGTCAAACGGCACCATTGCCCCTTCGTAGACCGCAGACAACAGCGCCTTGGCGGCAGGATAGACACCAAATGTCCGGCCATGCACCATCGCGGCGGCGCCAAGGAACATCTGGAATCCCTGCGGCGTATAGGGCGCCCCGCCGGGAAGCTTATACCCCTTCTGGTCCCACGGCTTGACGCAATCGGCATCCTTGGCCGACAGCACCCAGTCCTTGGCGCGGGCCAGAAGCTGATCTGCGGGCACCACATCGTCAATCAGGCCCATGCCCTTGGCAGATTTCGGGTCGTGCAGCTTGCCTTCCAGCAGGACGGGCGCTGCCATCATCGCGCCGAGCTTGCGCACCACGCGGGTCGTGCCGCCGGCGCCCGGAAAAATGCCGACCATGATTTCCGGCAGGCCGATCTTGGCCTTGGGATTGTCCGCAGCAATGATGCGGTGGCAGGCCAGTGGCAGCTCATACCCGAAGCCAAGCGCGGTGCCGGGCAGGGCGGCGACAATGGGCTTGGCCCCTTTCAGGGTTTTCGGGTCCATCCCGGCGCGTTCGATCTTGCGCAGGACGGCATGCATCTGCATCACGCCATCGAACAGCCCGCGTGCCGGTTCGTCGCCCGCATCGGCCTTCATCCGGGCCAGCACGTTCAGGTCCATCCCCGCGGCGAAATCCTTTTTGCCGCTGGTGATGATGATGCCCTTAACCGCGCTGTCGGCCAATGCGGTGTCGATATGGCCGTTCAGTTCCGCCAGCCCGGCCAGACTGAGCACGTTCATGGATTTGGACGCAACGTCCCACGTCAGGGTGGCAACCCCGTCGGAATCGACGGCATAGGTAAAATCGGTCATTCGGATTCTCCGCTGATCGGGGCCGGGGCGGGTGCAAGGGCACCCAGCGCGCCGGACTGGTCGGTATCGACGACATACTGGCTGAAGGCGACCTTCCAGACGCCCTCGTGCCGCTTCAGGATGGAATAGGCGGGATACGCGGTCTGAACCACGCGGTCGCCAGCCATCAGGCGGCTTTCGTGGGTGGCGCGGATGGTGTCGGGCCCATCATGATCGGCAGCCTGGCTGCGCCGGTCGAGATGGGTTGCGCCTTTTTCGGCAAAGAACGCCCGCATCGAGGTGAACATCGCCAACAGATCGTCCCGCGTCTGCATATGGCGCGACCCGTCATGGGTCGCCACATGCTGCGGCAGCAGGAAGCAGGCCGCGAACGCGTCGAAATCGTTGTCGCGATAGGCCTGCCCGGTGCGGTCCAGCAGATCCTGATGGACGGCGCGCGGCGATGATGGGCGGTCCGATGCCATGTCAGACCCGCTCGATGATGGTGGCTGCCCCCATGCCCGACCCGATGCACAGCGTGGCAAGCCCGGTGCCCTTGCCGGTGCGTTCCAGTTCGTCCAGCAGGGTGCCGATGATCATGGCGCCCGTGGCGCCCAGCGGATGGCCCATCGCGATGGAGCCGCCGTTCACGTTAACCACCGCGGGATCGACGTTGAATGCCTGCATGAAGCGCATGACGACGGCGGCGAACGCCTCGTTCACCTCGAACAGATCGATGTCGGAAATCGACATGCCGCTGTCGCGCAGGATCTTTTCAGTCACCGGAACCGGGCCGGTCAGCATGATGGTGGGGTCGGTGCCGATCTTGGCGGTGGCACGGATGCGCGCGCGCGGGGTCAACCCGTATTTCTCGCCGAACGCCTTGTTGCCGACCAGAACCGCGGCAGCCCCGTCGACGATGCCGCTGGAATTGCCCGCGTGGTGGATGTGGTTGATCCGTTCCAGATGCGGGTATTTCATAAGGGCGATCTTGTCGAAACCGGGCATCCCCTCGCCCCATTCCTTGAAGCTGGGCTTGAGGCTGCCCAGGCTTTGCATGTCGGTGCCGGGGCGCATGTATTCGTCGTGGTCAAGGATGGTCAGACCGTTGATGTCCTTCACCGGCACCACCGATTTCGCAAACCGCCCGGCGGCCCAGGCCGCGGCGGCGCGGCGCTGGGATTCGACCGCCAGCGCATCGGCGTCATCACGGCTGAAGCCGTATTCGGTGGCGATGATGTCGGCGGAAATGCCCTGCGGGACAAAGTAGTTGGCAATGGCAATCGTCGGGTCGACGGCGATGGCGCCGCCGTCGCTGCCCATCGGCACGCGCGACATGCATTCCACCCCGCCGGCGACATAGGCCATGCCCGCCCCGCCGCGCACCTGGTTGGCGGCCATGTTCACCGCCTCCAACCCGCTGGCGCAGAAGCGGTTGATGCTAACACCGGGCACGGATTCGGCAAAGTCGGAGGCAAGGATCGCGGTGCGCGCAAGGCAGGCGCCCTGTTCGCCGACCTGCGTGACATTGCCCCAGATCAGGTCCTCGATCGCCGAGGTGTCCAGGTTGTTGCGGTCCTTGATCGCGTTCAGGATCACGGCCGACAACCGTGCGGCCGTCACCTCGTGCAAGGCGCCGTCGGCGCGGCCCTTGCCACGCACGGTGCGGGCGGCATCGTAGATATATGCGTCTTCCATGGGTCCTCCTTGGATCACGTCGCGGCCCGGTCGGACGGATTGCCCGGCATCAGGTCGTAGGGGTGTTTCCAGCCCGGCACCTGCGACAGGCGCGTCAGCCAGGCGTCGATCTGCGGCCATTCGGCCCGGTCGAACCCGAAAGGCTCGGGGTAATACAGGTATCCGGCACAGGCGCAGTCAGCCAGCGTGGGCGCCTCGCCCACGATCCAGCCCCGACCTTCAAGATGCCGGTTCAGCGTGTCATAGGCCGCCCGGAGCCGCCCTTGCGTGAAGGCGATCACCGGGGCG
>JAUXPG010000082.1 GCA_030683915.1 Gemmobacter sp. | reverse complement strand
CGCGCCGCTGTCGGCCTTTGACCCGCGGCAGGCGGTCGGCGCGGTGCGGATCATTGCGCCGGGCATGATGGTGACGCAGGACTATTCCCCGAGTCGCATCAACATCTACCACGACCACCGCGCCATCATCACCCGCATCGCCTGCGGCTGACCTGCGGAACGGGCGCGCCATTCATGCGGCGCGCCTGCCACCTGCGGTCAGGGTGTCACTTCTTGGCGCGGTATGCCTCGTGGCAGGCCTTGCAGGCGCCGCCGACCGCACCCATGCCCGCCTGCAAACCGGCCAGCGAGGTCACGTCCACCGCCTCGGCCGCCGTGACCAGACCTTCGGCCTTGCTGGTGAAGCCTGCGAAATCCGTCCAGATAGCCGGGGCGCCTTCGGACACCGGGTCATCTTCCTGGGGCTGGAACTTGACCACGATCTGCCCGGCAGCCACCGCAAGCGCGGTTTTCGCGGTGGTGGCGGCGGTGGCGTCAAACGCGGTCTTGCCGCCGGCCATGTCGCCAAGGGTCGCGGTGGCGGCGCGGATCATCTGCATGAGGTCCATGCGTTCCTTCACCACCGGATTGGTCACGCCTTCTTTGGCAAAGGCTGCGCCGGCTGCAAGCGAAAGGCAAAGGGCAATGGACGTGGTAACATACTTCATCAACGAGACTCCCTGTCTGGCACGGTGCGGCATTGTGTCGCTCTGCCGGTTATAGTGATCCGCCAGCAGCGCCAAAGTGACAAGGTCACGCTTCACGCAGTTGTCAACGACTGCAACCTGAGCATGCTGGCAGCGGGGCATGTGCTGAAAATGTCGCCGGTTCCAAAGACGACGCCGCCCTGAACCACGCCAGACTGCGGCGCCTTGACCCGCCCCCTGTCCCTGCAGCCGCGCCCGTGGCGCAGGTCAGACCGGCACGAAGCCCGCGCGCTCGGGGTCATACTGTTCCAGAACCCCCTCGCCCATCGACGTCCACAGGCCATGCAGCGTCAGTTCCTCGGCCTCGACCGCCGCGCGCACGAAGGGAAACGTCATCAGGTTCTCCAGACTGACCAGCACCGCCTGCTTTTCCAGCGCTGGAATGCGGTGCTCCTCGGGCAGTCCGGCGATGCGGTCATAGCCGGGGCGCAGAATGTCCATCCACCGACCCACAAAGCTGGATTTTTCCTCCAGCTCCGGCGCGCGGCCACAGCACATGTCGTGGCACCCCTTGACCCCGCCGCAGTTGGAATGACCCAGCACCACCAGATGCGCCACTTGCAGCGCCGTCACCGCATATTCCACCGCCGCCGAGGTGCCGTGGTATTCGCCGTCCGGGTTGTAAGGCGGAACCAGATTGGCGACGTTGCGATGGATGAAGAATTCCCCTTCGTCCGCGCCAAAGATCGACGTGACATGCACCCGGCTGTCGCAGCACGAAATCACCATCGCGCGCGGATGCTGGCCCCCGTTTGCAAGCTTGCGATACCACGCCTTGTTGTCGTGCCACGTCGTCGCCCGCCAGCCGTGAAACCGTTGCACCAGATAGGCCGGAAGCAACCTTGCGCTGATCATGTCCTGAACCTCATGCTCTATGCCCCTCGCATTAGGCCCGTTTTGCGCAAATTTCGAGCGGTTTTCGCAGGGCTGCACCGGGCCGGAGCGAACGGTTTCTTCAGCATGGGCAGCCACACTTCGGACCGGGTGTGTGGATTGAATGTGGGAGGGTGCGGTGACATCGCTGGTCACGTATCTGTGCCCGCGCGAACGGATCTGGCTGGATCCGTCGCGCATCGGGCTGTTGTATGCCGAACTGGGCGGGGCCGAGGTGCAGGCCCTGCTGGACCGCGCAATGCAGGAACTGGGCGGGGTGCACGACGACCTCCGCGCGCAGTATGCGGCGCGCGATCTGGAGGGTTTCGCGCGCAACTTGCGGCGGTTGCGGCGGATTGCCGAGCATCTGGGGCTGACGACAGTGGCGCGCATTGCGGGCGACGTCTGCGTCTGTCTGGATCGGGGCGACCCGACCGCGCTGTCGGCCACATGGTCGCGGCTGTCGCGCAGCGCCGAACAGGCCCAACTGGGCAACTGGAACAGCGGGTGACGGGCCTTGCGGCTGGCGTCGGTGCGGTTAGGCTGCACCCGACAGGAGGACCCGCCATGACCGACCGAACCCGCCTTGCCTTTGCCGCCGAAGCCGATGGTCCGGCGCTTCCCCTGCATGTCGTGCGGGCCGAGGATGCGCCCGCATGGCTGGCCGCGCAGCCCGCCACCGTGCAGGGCTGGCTGTCGGCGCAGGGCTGGAAGGGTGCTGCGGGCGACCCTGTGCTGTTGCCGGGCGCCGATGGCACGGTGGCGGGCGCGGTCATGGGGCTGGGCGACGCCGTGGCGCGCGGCCGAAGCCGCTTTGCCGTGGCGCGGGCCGCCGCGCGCCTGCCCGAAGGCGTGTGGTCACTGGCAGGCGACCTGTCGCCCGAAGACCGCGACGAGGCCGCCTTGGGCTGGCTTCTCGCAGGCTACAGGTTTGACCGTTACCGCGCCGCAAAGGCCCCCGCCGCCCGGTTGCGTGCCCCCGAAGGGTGCGATGCCGCGCGATTGGAAACCATTGCCAACGCCGAGGCTCTGACCCGCGACCTGATCAATACCCCGGCCTCCGACCTTGGCCCGGCCGAACTGGAGTCCGCGTTCCGCGATCTGGCCGCCCGGTATGGCGCCACGGTCAACGCCACCACCGGCGATGATCTGCTGGCGCAGAACCTGCCGATGATCCACGCCGTCGGCCGCGCCAGCCCGCGCGCCCCGCGCCTGCTGGACCTGCGTTGGGGCAACAGCGGCCCGGCGCTGGTTCTGGTGGGCAAGGGCGTGTGTTTCGACACCGGCGGGCTGGACCTGAAGCCATCGGCGGGCATGCTTTTGATGAAAAAGGACATGGGAGGTGCGGCCACGGTCATCGGGCTGGCGCAGATGATCATGGAAAGCCGCATGGCCGTGCGCCTGCGCGTGCTCGTGCCGGCGGTGGAAAATGCGGTGTCGGGCAATGCCATGCGCCCGCGCGACATCCTGACCAGCCGCAAGGGCCTGACGGTCGAAGTGAACAACACCGATGCCGAAGGCCGTCTGGAGCTGGCCGACGCGCTGGCGCTGGCCTGCGAGGAACCGGCAGACCTGATGATCTCAATGGCCACACTGACCGGCGCGGCGCGGGTGGCGCTGGGGCCCGACCTTGCACCCTATTACACCGGGGACGACCGCTTTGCACAGGCGCTGGAGGCGGCGGCGGCGCAGGTGCGCGACCCGGTGTGGCGCATGCCGTTCTGGGAGGCCTACGAGTCGCAGATCGAACCCGGCATCGCCGATCTGGACAACGCGCCCGGCGGCGGGATGGCGGGGTCGATCACCGCCGCACTGTTCCTGCGCCGCTTCGTGTCGGGCGTTCCTTACGCGCATTTCGATATCTACGGCCACCAGATCGCCGATGCCCCGGCCCGCCCCAAGGGCGGCGTGGGGCAAGGGGCGCGGGCCGTGTTCGCCGCTTTGCCCGGCCTGTTGGGGGTCTGACCGATGGATCGCCGCACCACGCCGTTTTCGGGCCGCGTCGCCCATGTGTCCTTGCGCGGACAGGTCGCGGCTGACCGCTTCACCGAAGGATCGCCCGCCCGCATCGCGCAGCCACTGGCCGACCTCAACGCCAGGCCGGCGGGCCCGCGCGACCGTCAGGTGCTGTGGGGGGACCGCGTGCTGGTGATCGACCGGCAGGATGGGCACGCGCATGTCATGGCCGACAAGGACGGCTACTGCGGCTGGGTCGCAGAAGGCGCCCTTGGCCCCGACCATGCGGTAACGCACCGGGTGGCGGCGCCATTCAGCCAGCTTTATCCCGAACCGCGCGTCTCGGCCCACGAAACCGCCACGCTGCCCTATGCTGCGCAGGTGGAAGTGCTGGAGACCGAAGGCAAGTTCGCCCGCACGCCGCAAGGCTGGGTGCCGCTGCACCATCTGCGCCCGGTGTCGGCGCATGATGCCGACCCGGTGGCGGTGGCGCTGGGGTTTCTGGGCACGCCGTATCTGTGGGGCGGCAACAGCCGGGCGGGGCTGGACTGTTCAGGTCTGGCACAGGCGGCGCTGCTGGCCTGTGGCATCCGCTGCCCGGGCGACAGCGACCTGCAGACCGCGCTCGGGCGGGAGCTGGCGCAGGATGAACCTGTCAGGCCCGGGGATCTGGTGTTCTGGAAAGGCCATGTCGCGCTGGTGTCCGGCGCGGACGAAATCGTGCACGCGACCGGCGCCTTCATGGCCGTCGTGCGCGAATCGCTGTCGGGCGCCATCGCACGCATCATCGATCAGGGCAGCGGCCCGGTCACCCACCGCCGCCGGGTCCGGGGCTGAGCGCCATCCCGCTCCGCGATCCCCCGTCCCGGGCTTGACCCGGGACCTCGGCCCGGGCCGGGCACAGCGGGGGGCCAGAGGCCCCGGCTCAGGGCCGGGGCGGGAAGGCCCGGCGCACCGTCACGCCCCGGCCATCCCCCGCAAGGTCCGCCGCAGGATGCGTTCCAGTTTGGCCGCGCCCACCGGGGCGCTGGCCTTGGTGTGTTCGTGGCTGATGTGTTCGTTTCCCAGGCCGGCAGCCATGTTGGTGATCACCGACACCGCCGCGCAGGTCAGGCCAAAGAAGCGCCCCAGAATAACCTCGGGCACGGTCGACATGCCCACCGCATCGGCGCCAAGGATCTTGAGCATACGGATTTCCGCAGGCGTTTCAAAGTTGGGGCCGGAATACCACGCATAAACACCCGGCTTCAGCGCGATCTGCTCGGCCTGCGCGGCATCAGACAGCCGGGCCCGCAGGGCCGGGTCATAGGCGTTGGTCAGGTTGACGAACCGCGCATCCGTCGGCTCGCCAATCAGCGGCGAGCGGCCGGAATAGTTGATGTGGTCGGAAATCAGCATCAGGTCGCCGGGCGGAATCTCGGGCAGGAACGACCCGGCGGCATTGGTCAGGATCAGCGTATCGGCGCCAAGCCCCGCCAGCACCTCAATGGGCAGGCGCATCGCGTCGGCGCGGCCCTCTTCGTAGTAATGCGCCCGCCCGCCGAACACCGCGACCGGCACCCCCTCCAGCGTGCCGACCACCAGCTTGCGGGTATGACCCGACACCCCGGCATGCGGAAAGCCCGGCAGATCGTCATAGTCGATGGCCACGCCGTCCACCGCCTCGGTCAGGTGGCCCAGCCCGGACCCGAGGATCAGGCCCACCCGGACCCGTGCATTGCCGGTGCGGGCATGAATGACGGCCAGCGCGTCGGCGGCCGTGGCGGGGGCGGCGGTGGTCATGGGCATCTTCTCCCTGTCGGTTCGGTTCCTTCTACTCCATGCGCAGCACGTTGACAGCCCCTGCGATCACGACCCGCGATAGGTCGAATAGCCGTAGGGCGACAGCAGCAGGGGCACATGGTAATGCGCGGCCGGATCGTTCATGCCGAACCGGATCGGCACCTGATCGAGAAACAGCGGGTCGTCCCCCGCCTGACCGCTGGCGCGCAGGTAATCCCCGGCGTGGAACACCAGCTCATAGGTGCCGGTGGCAAACCTGTCCGCAGGCAGGATATGGGCGTCGGTCCGCCCGTCGGCATTGGTCACCATATCGGCAAGCCGGGTGTTGCCGGTCTCTGACATGCGAAACAGCACAATCCGCAGGCCCGCCGCCGGGCAGCCGCGGGCCGTATCCAGAACGTGGGTGGTCAGCCATCCGGCCATGCGCGCGATCCTCCTGATTTTCCGGCAGTCTGCCGCAGTTTGCGCTGCGGCGCCATCATGGCCCGCACCAACAGGTGCTTTCGGAAATTATTGAAACTGCCGGGGCATCTTCTGCGCTATCGATGCAATCCAGACCTGCCAGAGGGCCAGACATGCACCGTTACCCCCGAAATTTCACCGGCCACGGCGCCACGCCGCCCGATGCCCAGTGGCCCGGCGGCGCCCGCGTGGCGATCAGTCTGGTGCTGAACTACGAAGAAGGCGGCGAAAACAGCATTCTGCACGGCGATGCCGCCTCCGAGGCCTTCCTGTCCGACATCGCGGGCGCGCAGCCATGGCCGGGCCTGCGCCACTGGAACATGGAATCGATCTATGACTACGGCGCCCGCGCCGGGTTCTGGCGCCTGCACCGGCTGTTCACCCAGCGCGGCCTGCCGGTGACCATCTATGGCGTCGCGACCGCGCTGGCCCGTGCCCCCGAACAGGTGGCCGCGATGAAGTCCGCCGGGTGGGACATTGCCAGCCATGGCCTGAAATGGGTCGATCACCGCGACATGCCCGAGGACGAGGAACGCCGCCAGATCGCCGAAGCCGTCCGCCTGCACACCGAAGTGGTCGGCATGCCGCCCACCGGCTGGTATACCGGGCGCTGTTCGGTCAACACCGTACGGCTGACCGCCGAGCTTGGCCTGCCGTGGATTTCCGACACCTATGACGATGACCTGCCCTACTGGATCGAGGCGGGCGACCGTGATCAGCTTGTCCTGCCCTATACGCTTGAAGCGAACGACATGCGCTTTGCCACCGCGCCGGGCTATATCGAGGGTGAGCAGTTCTTTCGCTATCTGCGCGACAGTTTTGACGTGCTGCATGCCGAAGGCGGCCGGATGTTTTCCATCGGCCTGCATTGCCGGCTGATCGGGCGTCCGGGCAAGATTGCCGGGCTGATCCGCTTTCTGGACTATGCCGCCGAAAAGGGCGGCGCATGGTTTGCCAGCCGCAGCCAGATTGCCGCGCACTGGGCGGCGCACCACCCCCACACGCGCCGCGAGCGCCCCCACCTGATGAGCCGGGATCGTTTCGTCGAACGCTTCGGCGGGGTGTTCGAACATTCGCCTTGGATCGCGGAGCGCGCTTGGGCGCTGGAACTCGGCCCCGCGCATGACAGCGCCACCGGCGTGCACTCCGCACTGGCCCGCATGTTCCGCGCCGCCACCGCCGAGGAGCGGCTGACGGTGCTGCGCGCGCACCCCGACCTCGCGGGCAAGCTGGCGGCGGCCAAACGGCTCACCCCCGAATCCACCCACGAACAGGCCAGCGCCGGGCTGGACGCGCTGACAGACGAGGAACGCCAGACCTTTCAGCGGTTGAACGCTGCCTATGTGGCCAAGCACGGGTTCCCGTTCATCATCGCCGTGCGCGACAACACCAAGGCATCCATCCTTGCCGCCTTCCACACCCGCATCGGCAACGACACCGCCACTGAATTCGCCACCGCCTGCGCGCAGGTGGAACGCATCGCCGAAATCCGCCTGCAGGACATGCTGACATGACCCCCTATTTCGCGCCCCCCGGTGGCCTGCCGCCGCAAACCGCGCTGATGACACAGCGCGCGGTCTTCACCGAGGCCTATGCCTTCATCCCGCGCGGCTGCTTTTCCGACATCGTCACCAGCTTCCTGCCCGGCTGGCGCGCCACCCGGCTCTGGCTGATCGCGCGGCCCATGTCAGGCTTTGCCGAAACCTTTTCGCAATATGTGATGGAGGTGGCGCCCGGTGGCGGGTCCGACGCGCCCGATGCCGAGACGGGCGCCGAACACTGGCTGTTCTTCACCGGCGGGCTGGCCACGCTGACCATCGACGGACAGGGTTACGACATGGACGCCGGCGGATATGCCTATATCCCGCCCGGCGCGCGCTGGACCCTGCTGACCGAAGGCGCTGCGCCTGCCCGGTTCCATTGGCTGCGCAAGCTTTACGAACCCGCGCCGGGTGTGCCCCAGCCCGAAGCTTTCGTCGCCTCGGACCGCGATACACCCGTGCGCTGGATGCCCGACACCGGCGACCGCTGGGGCACCACGCACTTTGTCGAACCCGACGACCTGCGCCACGACGCCCATGTGAACATTGTCACCTTCCAACCCGGCGGGGTGATCCCGTTTGAAGAAACCCATGTCATGGAACACGGACTTTACGTGCTCGAAGGCAAGGCGGTCTACAAGCTCAACCGCGACTGGGTCGAGGTCGAGGCCGGCGATTTCATGTGGCTGCGCGCCTACTGCCCACAGGCCTGCTATGCCGCAGGGCCAGGCCCGTTCCGCTATCTGCTCTACAAGGACGTGAACCGCCACGCGAAATTGCGCGGCCCCGGCGCCTTTGGCGCGCAGCGCTGACCGGCCCCATCCGGATCAAGACATTGCCGGGGGGCCGCCCCCCCCGGTCCAACCCCGGCAACCCCAAAGGACCAGCCGCCATGTCGCGCACGATCATCGCCCAGCCGCTGACCGCAACCGCCTTCGCGCCCTTTGGCGACGTTCTGGAGGCGTCCGGGGACTTTCGCCTGATCAACGCGGGGCTGTGCCGCCGCTTCCACGACCGCGCAGGGCTGGACTTCGGCGCCGATGGTCGGGCCGGGATCTCGGTGTTTCACGCCGAACCGCGCGCGCTGCCCTACAGCTTTGACCTGATCGAGCGTCACCCCGACGGCAGCCAGGCCTTCCTTCCCATGACGGCGCATCCCTTCCTTATCATCGTCGCAGAAGGGCCGGAGGCCACGCCGCTGGCGTTCCTGACCGCGCCCGGACAGGGCATCAACCTGTCGCGCGGCACCTGGCACGGTGTGCTGACCCCGCTTCACGCGCCCGGCCTCTTCGCTGTGGTCGACCGCATCGGCCCGACGCCGAACCTTGAAGAATACCGCTACGCAATGCCGTGGACGGTTCACGCCCCGTGACCGGGGTCTAACCGGACCGCATGCCGGGGGGCGTGCGGACACGGCGCGAACAACCACCCCCCCGACAGGGACAAGGAAACGCGACAATGGCTGACACAAGCCTCGGAACACCCGCGCAGTTGCGCGACCCGGACTATCTTCCCCCGCTTGCCAAGGCGGTTCCGCTGGGCATCCAGCACGTCCTGGCGATGTTCGTGTCCAACGTGACACCCGCCATCATCGTCTGCGGTGCGGCCGGCATCGGCTTTGGCTCGGATCAGGGCGCGCTCGGGTTCCCCGACATGACCTACATGATCCAGATGTCCATGCTGTTCGCAGGCATCGCGACCCTGTTCCAGACCATCGGCATGGGTCCGGTCGGGGCGCGGTTGCCCATCGTGCAAGGCACCTCCTTTGCGTTTGTCCCGATCATGATCCCGGCGGTGGCGGGCCTTGGCGCGGCGGGGCTGGGCGGGCTGATGACCGGGGTCATGCTGGGCGGCATATTCCACTTCTTCCTCGGCTTCATCGTCGGGCGCATCCGCTATGCGCTGCCGCCGCTGGTGACCGGGCTGATCGTGCTGATGATCGGCCTCGCGCTGGTCAAGGTAGGCATCCAGTATGCCGCAGGCGGCGTTCCCGCGATGGAGGCGGGCATGCGCGAAATGGCGGCCGCCAAGGCCGAAAGCCGTGCGGTGAACTGGGACATCATCAAGTTCGGCAGCTATTCGCAGTGGCTGCCCGCGCTGGTGGTGATTTTCGTGACGCTCGCCATCAAGTTCTTCACCCGTGGCTTCATCGCGGTGGCCGCCGTGCTGATCGGCATTCTCGCAGGCTATGCCGTGGCCTTGGCGATGGGGCAGGTCAGCTTTACCGCCGTGGAGCGCGCGGGCCTGTTCGCGCTGCCCAATCCCTTTCGCTGGGGGTTTGAATTCAACGCCGCCATCGTGATCGGGATGTGCTTCATGGCCGTCATCTCGGCCATCGAAACCGTGGGCGATGTGTCGGGCATCACCAAAGGCGGCGCAGGCCGCGAAGCCACCGACAAGGAAATCGAAGGCGCCACCTTTGCCGATGGCGCGGGCACGGCGATTGCGGGTGCCTTCGGCGCGCTCCCCAACACCTCGTTCAGCCAGAACGTCGGCCTGATCGCCATGACCGGCGTGATGAGCCGCCATGTCGTGACCATCGGGGCGGTCTTCCTCATCCTCTGCGGGCTGATCCCCAAGGTCGGCGCGGCCATCAACACCGTGCCGATCAACGTGCTGGGTGGCGGCGTCGTGGTGATGTTCGGCATGGTCTGCGCCGCCGGGGTGAACATGCTGTCCGAAGTGAGATGGAACCGGCGCAACATGGTGATCTTCGCCACTGCGCTGTCGGTCAGCCTTGGCCTGCAACTGGCCCCCGAGGCGCTGCAGCACATGGGGCGCACCGCGCAGATCCTGCTGACATCGGGCCTGCTGCCCGCCGCGGCCATCGCCATCGTGCTCAACCTCGTGTTACCCGAAGACCTCGCCGACTGACGCGCCGGGGACCACGACAAAGAAATCGCCCGTCCCGGACCCATCCAAGGGGCCGGGGCGGGCTTTGTTTTCTGCAAAAGCCCGCAGGGGAGATGTGTTAAAACTCCGCCCCGCCGACCGCTGCTCAGGGCGCCAGCACCCGGTCCAGCGCCTGCATCAACGGCGCAGCGCCCGCCATCAGGACCAACCGCACCGGCAGGGTCAGAACCTTGCGCCGAAACGCGGGCGGCAGGCGCACGGCATCCTTTTCGGTGGTGATCAACTGCGCGCGCTTGACCATCGCCTCGCCCTCCAGCCGCGCCAGAAGGGCGGGGGCAAAGGGCTGGTGATCGCCCAGACCCACGGTGCCGACAACATCGGCGCCTTGCGCGGCCAGCGTGGCAAAGAACTTCTGCGGATGGCCGATCCCGGCGAAGGCCAGCACGCGGGTGCCGCGCCAATCCATGCCCATCGCCAGCGGCTCCAGCCGGGCCATCTGGCGCGGGGTGTCGGCCAAAGCCGCGCCCCAGCCCGCGCCAAACCGGTCCTGCGCGGCGGCGTCGCCAATGCTCAGCACCACATCGGCACGTGCCAGCCCCGACGCCACCGGCTCACGCAGCGGGCCAGCGGGCAGGCAACGCCCGTTGCCAAACCCAAGCGCGGCATCCACCACCACGATCGACAGGTCCTTGGCCACCGCCGGGTTCTGGAACCCATCGTCCAGCACCACGACCTGCGCGCCGCTGCCTTCGGCCAGACGCACACCCGCAGCGCGGTCGCGCGCGACGATCACCGGGGCAAAGGCCGCCAGCAGCAACGGCTCATCGCCGACCTCGGCTGCCACATGCCGCGCCGGATCGACCTGCAGCGGCCCATCCAGCCGCCCGCCATGCCCCCGACTGACAATCACCACCCGCAGTCCACGGCGCAACAACAGTTCGGCCAGCAGGATGCAGGTCGGCGTCTTGCCGGTGCCGCCCGCGTTCAGATTGCCCACGCAGATCACCGGCACCCCGGCCCTGTAGCCCGCCCCACCGCGCGCCAGCCGCCGCGCCGTGGCGGCGCCATAGGCCCATCCCAGCGGCGCCAGCAACCGTGCGGCCAGCGCCGGCCGGTCTGGCGGGGTGAACCAAAATCCGGGCGCCCGGCTCATCGCGCGCCCTCGTCCAGCAACGCCCCGGCCAGCCGGACCGCCAGCGCCGTCGCCTCGACCCCGGCGCTCGCCACGCCCCAGGCGGCCTGTGCCAGCCGGGCGCAGCGATCAGCCGCCAGCAAATCGCCCACCGCTTCGCCCAGATCGGCGGCGCCGGGCACGACACGGCTGGCACCCGCCTGCCGCAAACGGTCAAACGACGGGCCTTCGGACCCCAGCTC
Source organism: Gemmobacter sp. (assembly GCA_030683915.1). Lineage (GTDB taxonomy): Bacteria > Pseudomonadota > Alphaproteobacteria > Rhodobacterales > Rhodobacteraceae > Wagnerdoeblera. The sequence goes on along the minus strand of JAUXPG010000082.1, from coordinate 718 downwards.
CAGCCCGTGCAACAGCGCCGACCCCATCGCCGCCGCCTCGAACGGCGGGCGCAGCGGGCCGGGCCCGGCCAACGTCCCGCCCAGAAACGTCATCGGTGCCAGCCGATACCACAGGCCCAACTCGCCTTCGGTATCCGCGACATAGACCTGCGCCTCTTCCACCGGATCGGCCTCGGATGACCGCAGCACGGTGTCCAGACCGAACTGTGTGCGCAACCGCTCCGCCAGCGCCCCCGCCCGTGTCGGCGTGTCGGGCACGAGGATCAGCAGCAGCCGGTGGGCCAACCGCAGGGCCGACAGATGCGCGGCGGCCACGGCGTCATCCTCGGCCTCGGGCACCCCGACGGCCAGCCAGACCGGCCGCGTGCCCAGCCCCCGCGCCAGCGCAGCGCGCTCCGCCTCGGTCACCGGCAGCACGTGCGAGGGCTCCTCGAGCGGGCCGCACACCTGCACCGCCGCCGCCGGGGCGCCCGCGCGCTGGAACAGGCGCGCGGCCTCGGCATCGACCACCAGAACATGTCGGAACGGCGCCAGCAGCCCCGGCAACAGCCGCGGCCACCACCGTGCCCCCGGCAAATCGGGCACCCGGCCATCGACCAGCATCATCGGCACGCCCCGCGCACCCAGCGCATGAAGCAGCACCGGGCGCAACGCCCCGTCAAACCAGATGCCCAGATCGGGCCGCCAATGATCCAGAAACGCCGCCACCGCGTCGGGC
>JAUXPG010000028.1 GCA_030683915.1 Gemmobacter sp. | reverse complement strand
GCAAAGTCACGGTGCCCGTGTTTTCCTCTTGCAACTGGGGCGGCCAGGGCCTGCACCCGCGGGGCAACTTTGAAGGCTATGTCCGGGCTGCGTCGGACCAAAAATGGCTCGAGGTGCACGGCCGGGAACACTGGACCGAGTTTTACACCGACTATGGTGTGAACCTGCAAAAGAAGTTCTTTGGCCATTTCCTGAAGGGCGAAAATACAGGTTGGGCCGAACAGCCCAAGGTCTTGCTGCAAGTGCGCCACCCCGGCGAAGTTTTCGTCGCACGGGCCGAAGCCGATTGGCCGCTGCCCTCGACCCAATGGGTGACAAAGTGGCTGGACGCGTCCGACCTTACCTTGCGGGATTCCGTTCCTCCGCAGGCGGCTTCGGTCAGTTATGAGGGTTTTGGAGATGGCGTGACCTTCACCACCCCGCCCATGCCCGCCGCAACCGAACTGACCGGGCCGATGGCGGCCAAGCTGTTCATCGCATCGCAGACTGAGGATGCCGACCTTTTCCTGGTGGTGCGGGTGTTTGCGCCCGACTTCAAGGAAGTGGTTTTCCAAGGCGCGCTGGACCCCAACACGCCCATCGCCCAAGGTTGGCTGCGCGCGTCGCACCGCAAACTGGACGCCGATCTGAGCGAGGTCTATCGCCCCTATCACACCCACGACGAGAAGCAGCCCCTGACCCCCGGCCAAGTTTATGAACTGGACGTGGAAATCTGGCCCAGCTGTATTGTGGTGCCGCCCGGATATCGGGTTGCGCTGTCGGTGCGCGGCAAGGATTACGCCTATCCAGGCGGTGCCTCGGAGGGGCTGGAAACCTTGGGCACCGCATGGTCGGGATGCGGCCCGTTCACGCATACCGATCCGCGCGACCGTCCAGCGCATGTGTTTGGTGGCACCGTCACCCTGTTCACGGGCCCTGATCACCCGTCGTGGCTTTTGTTGCCCGTTATCCCGGCGGCCTGAAACCCAACCGTCAGATAAAATGGGGGCGGGCACCCTTTGGTCCCGCCCCTCCCTCCCCAACACAAGGCACCGAAGCCCATGAAACTTTACGGCTTTTGGCGATCCATCGCCTCCTACCGCGTCCGCGTGGCCCTGCATCTCAAAGGGCTGGACTTTGAAGAACCCCAGGTGAACCTGCTCGAAGGCCACCAGTTCACGCCCGAGTTTCTGGCCATCAATCCCAGCGGGGCGGTGCCTGCGCTGGAAATTGACGGTCATATGTTGACCCAGTCGATGGCGATCATGGAATATCTGGAGGAGCGCTTTCCCAACCCGCCGCTGCTCCCGACTGATCCGTGGGACCGGGCAGAGGCGCGGGCCCTTGCGCAGGATACGGTGGCCGATGCCCATCCGCTGTTCGTGCCGCGGGTACGCAAGTATCTGACGGTAACCTTTGGCGCCGATGAGGCCGCTATCCAGGCGTGGGCGGGCCACTGGCTGGCCAAAGGTCTGCAAAGCTATGAGGTGCGGTTGGCAAAGCGGCCCCCGGCGCCGTTCGTTTTTGGCGACACGCCGGGCATCGCGGACATCGCGATCAAAAGCCATGTCGTCGCCAGCGGCCTGTTCGGCGTGGATATGGCGCCCTTCGAGCGTGTGCGCGCCTTGTCTGCCACGCTGGACGGGGTCGATGCGTTCCGCCGCGCGCGACCGGCAGCACCGCAGACGGTTTGAACCCGGCGTTTCGCCCCGCTGTTTCGTAAATGCGTTGCCAAGTGTTGCGGATTTTGCCAATGGGGAAACGAAACGATACTCTTTTCGTTCGCGATTGACTGAAATCTGCTTCCCGGCACCTTGGTACGACATGCTGAAATCGAACGACACCCCGCCCACCGACGCGATGATCGGCACCCGACTGCGCAAGATCCGACAGGAGCGCGGGCTGACACTGACCACGATTGCGCAGCGATCCGGGATATCGACATCAACGCTGTCGAAGATCGAGAATGACAAGGTTTCACCCACTTTCGCGAACCTTCTCAAACTCGCCGATGCCTTTGGTCTGACCCTTACGGGTCTGATCGGAGGCATCGACACCACCCAGCCCCCGACGACCGCACGGATTGCCGTGACCCGGGCGCAGGACATCACGTTTACCCGCACGCAGACCTACGAGATGGGCGCGCTGTGCACGGACCTGCGCAACAAGCGGATGTCGCCGTTCCTGGACCGGGTGCATGCTTCGGCCGCCAGTGTCGGGGACAGGCTGGTACAACATATGGGGGAGGAGTTTGTCTACGTCCTGCGCGGGGTGCGGGAGATCCACACCGAACACTATCAGCCGCTGCGCCTTGGCCCCGGTGACAGCGCGTATTTTGACAGCCAGATGGCGCATGCCTACCGCGCGGCCACTGACGAACCGGCCGAAATGGTGATGATCTGGCTGGGGCCGGAAGGTCGGGCGACCGAGACGGGCGAGGAACTGATGCGAAAGATCACCGAACTTGACGCGCCAGCCCATGTCAGCGAGTCCCCCCGGCTACCTGAACGCAAGGGCAGGGCGGCAAGACGCACGACCTGATCTTTGCGACATGGTCAGCATCCCCTTGGCATGTTGATACCCAGGATCATGCCGGTTCCCTCCTTGCCTTGCGCCAGTTCAGCGCGGCGATGGTCATGGCGTCCTTGCCGCCAATCTGGCCCGACACTGCCGCGGTAAAGGCATCGTGGGCGGCCCGCGTGACTGGGGCATCAAGGCCAAGCGCGGTTGACAGCTGCGCCATTTCCCGCAGGTCCTTTTCAGCGCCGCGCGCCTCGAACCCGACGGCGGGGTCGCCCCGGCCCGCCAGCATCGCAGCCAGTTCGCCGGACCTGTGTTTGATTGCCACAGGTGATCCGGAAGTATCGGCCATAAGATCGGCCAGCTGGTCGGCGCTCATGTCCAGATCTGCCACCAGACCCATCGCCTCGCCCAAGGCCTGCCAGTAGACAAGAAGCGGCAGGTTCACGGCCAGCTTGAGCTGGGCGCCCGCCCCGACGGGGCCGGCGTGTTCGATCCGGCGGCACAAATGCTCAAGAATGGGTCGGGCGCGGTCCAGCGCCTGAGGCGTGCCGCCGACGAGGCCCAGAAGCTTGCCATCACGGGCAGGGCCGACGGTTCCGCCGACAGGGCATTCGATGAAATCGGCCCCTGCCATCTGCACCGCCTGCGCGACGGCCCGAATTGCCTCGGGGCCGATGGTCGACATCTCGATGAACAGCTTGCCCTTGGCATCCGCGCTCAGCAGCCCCTGCGCGCCTTGATAAACAGCGGCGACCGCCGGGCCGTCAAATAGCATCGACACGACGGTGTCGCAGGCGGCGGTGACATCGGCGGGCGTGGCGGCCATCGACGCGCCCGCCGCGACGAGCGGCGCACAGCGCGCGGGATCGCGGTTCCACACCATCACCGGCTGCCCCACTGAAAGCAGGCGATGCGCGATGGCTGCCCCCATGCGCCCCATGCCGCAGACCCCGATCAGACCGTGCGTCATCACATTTCCCCCTGAATGGCCGCCAACAGACGGTCCCGCGTGATTGGCATCTGCCGGACCCGCACGCCGAGCGCATGCGCCACGGCGTTGCCAATCGCGGCAGCAACCGGCCCAGCGGCGCATTCCCCGGCCCCGAGCGACGGGTCTTCGGACGCGATGACCGTTGTGTGGATCGGCGGAATGTCGCGGAAGCCCCAGATCGGATAGCTGTCCCACCCCTGGACCGTGAAGCCATCCTTGTCCCAGCCTGCGCGTTCCAGAAGCGTCCAACTGGCCGCTTGCACGACCCCGCCTTCAATCTGGTTGAGCAACCCGTCCGGGTGTATCACCCGTCCGGCATCCACCGCGCCGTGGACCGACAACACGCGGACGCTTTCCTCTACCGCGACGCGCACGACACACGCGTAATAGGCGCCAGTGTTCTTGTAGCGTGCAAGGGCGAGGCCCCGGCCCGTTCCTTCGCCGCCAACGTCATTTTCATCCCAGGCGGCTGAATGGGCTGCGGCCCGGATCACGGCCAACGCGCGGGGGTCGGAGATATGGCGCAGTCGGAACGCCAACGGGTCGCTACCCACAGCCTGCGCCAGTTCATCCATGAATCCTTCAATCGCATAGACGTTCAGATGCGCGCCCAGTGCCCGCATTGCCGAAGACCGCAGCGGCCCCTGCGGCAGTTCGTGGTGCAGCACCGTCAGACGCGGCAAGTCATAAAGCGGGCGCGCATTTCGATCGCCGCCGCGGTCGGAAATGGAAAACCCCGGCGTGGCCACTGGCGGCTTCACTACCGGCGGAGCGGCGGGCACCGGGCCCTCCATCTCGGCTGCAGCCAACAGATTGGGGTCCTCGCCCATGCCGGGGCGGGCCAGGTGCGGCGCGCTTTCCACCCGGCAGTGCCAGTCGGTTACGCGGCCATCGTCCGACAGCGCCGCGCCAAGTTCCACGCGCATCGCAGCAGCGTGGGGTGACCATGTCATCTCGTCTCGCCGGGACCAAAGCACCATCACTGGCGCCTTGACCGCCCGCGACAAAATCGCCGCATCCAGTGCCACGTCATCGGCGCCGTTATGGCCGTAACACCCTGCCCCATGCGCGTGGATCAAGGTCAGGCTGTCGACGGGAACACCAAGGACCCGCGCCATCTGCCCGCGCAAGGGATAGATGCCCTGTGAATGGGTATGGACGGTCGCCCCGTCATCGCGCCAGTCAGCCACGGCGCAGGTGGGGCCGACCGAAGCATGCAAAAGGTAGGGCCGCACAAACCGCGCCGTCAGCCTGCGCCCTTCGGGCGGCTCGCCCTCGGCGGTGGCGACGTGCCGCGGGGGTACCGGCATCGCATCCATCCACGACAGCGCATCATCATCAGCGGGCAAGGTCGAGATCGCGGCCCAGCGGGCGGATTTGCGCGCCGTGGCAATTGCGGCCAGTGCCTGATCGTCGCGCTGCGCGACCACGCCGGCAAAGCTGCCCTGCACCACGACAGTCACGACGCCCGGAAGTCTGGCCACAAGCTCGCGGTCAAAGTTCACCAGCCGCAGGTTGGGCGCGGTTGGGCGCAGCATGCGCCCGAACAGCATGCCCGGCAGACGGATGTCCTGCACATAGGCAGCGCCCGAAAGCTTGGCTGGCAGATCCGGGCGTTTAAGCCCCAAAGCTGTGTCCGACAGCCCGAGCAACGGCGGAAAGGCGCGATCAAGGGCCGAGACATGCAGATCGACCACCTCGGCCAGTTCCCCATAGCTGATGGCGGCGTTCTGGCCGGGCATGCGGAACAGGCCATCCTGCACGACCAGATCATCGGCCTCGGCACCCAAGTGGCGCGCGGCGGCGTCAGCGAATACCTCGCGCGCCATCGCGGCGGCCACGCGCATCGCCGGGCCGCCGTGCTCCACCGAAAAGCTGCCGGCGGTATATCCTTCGTTTGGGGCCAGCGTCGTGTCGGCGGGCATCACCCGGACCTGAAGCGGATCGACCCGCAGTTCCGACGCCGCAATGGCCGCCATCGTGGTCGCGATGCCCTGACCGAGTTCCACCTTGCCCGACCGGACCACAAGACCCTTGCGATCCGCGCCGATCCAGCGGTCCAGCATCGGGTTGTTCCTGAGATTTCCCGGCAGGTCCATCATGCGGCCGTTTCCGCCAACAGGCGATCCAGCGCCCGCAGCATCCGCGGATGCGCGCCGCATCTGCAAAGATGGCGCTCGTCCAGCACGGTCAGAATATGCCCGCGGTCAGGCGCGGCTGGCCCTGCAATAAGCGACGCAATCGTCATGATGATCCCATTCACGCAATATCCGCACTGAGCGGCCTGTTCGTGCAGAAAGGCGTCACGCACGCGGGCGATGGCGCTGCCGGGCGCCGCGCCATCAATCGTGTCGATCTTGCGCCCCGTCACCGACCACAGCGGCGTGGTGCAGGTCTGAACCGCGCGCCCGTCAACATGCACGGTGCAGGACCCGCACCGCCCCTCAAGGCAGCCGGTCCGGGTGCCCAGCAGCCCCAGATCATCGCGCAAGACAGACAACAAAGGGGCGTCGCGGTCGGCCTCGACAGACCGCGATTGCCCGTTGACGATCAATTGTATGGGCGCCGGCCCATCGCGCGTGGTCATCCCGTTTGTCCCTTCCCGTGCCGCGTCAGGCTAGGCCGCCTTGCGATTCCAGTAGTCATCACGCGATGACCGGCTGGCGTATCAGTCCGCGCATGATCTGCCCGCGAGACCGTTCCACATGTTCACGCACAAGTCTGCCCGCAAGCCGCCCGTTCCGGGCCTGAAGCGCATCGATGATGCTGTTGTGATCCGCGAGCGGACCGTCAAAGCCCCCTTCGCGCGCGTAAAGCGTAAGGGAGACGATGGCGAGGCGGTCGTAGAATTCCATCACGCGCACCGTTTCCTCAGCCAGCCGCCGATTTCCCGACATTGCCGCCAGGGTGGTGTGAAACAGGCGGTTGTATTCCGCAAACGAGTCCACCGACCCGACGTCGGCACTGCGCAACTGGTTCAAGCTGGCAAGGTCTTCGGCGCTGGCTGTGCGGGCGACCTTGCCCACGACCGCGCTTTCGAGGATGGCCCGTAGTTCCAGAATATCTTCGGCGTCGCGCATGGAAATCGGGCGCACGCGATGCCCGCGGCGCGGTTCGATGTCGACCAGCCCTTCGTGTTCAAGCTTTTGCATGGCGTCACGAATAGGCGTCTTCGACACGCCGTAGCGTTTTGCGAGGTCAGCCTCGCGCAATTCTTCCCCCGGCTTGAGCTCGCAGTTCAGGATATCCGTGCGAACCTGCTGAAAGACCCTGTCACGCTCCAGAATCATTCGATTTAGATCCCCCTCTGATATCTCAGCAAAGACTTTCAATTGCTGTGTTACAAGTCAAGAAGGAATTCCTCCCGGACCTGCACCCGGCATTGAAAGGGCTTGGCGGTGCAGCGACTTGACCTCCTCGCGTAGCCTAGGCCCGGCATCAGATCAGACCGAGATGCGCAGCAGCCGATGTGGTTCACAGCCAGTGGCCCCGCGACTGAAAGAAGCCCGTCCGCAAGCGCAACCGCCTGCCGCGGGCTTCGCACCGCCTATCCTGCCGGCTGAAGCGTGCCCATCCGGCCTTGGGCATAGACCAACGGGATCGCTTCGGCCCGGTGGCAGGCCAGAACCTCGCCCACCATGATTTCGTGGTCGCCGCCGGGGTAGCGCGCCCAGAACCGGCATTCGAACTGCGCCACAGCACCATCCAGCAGCGGCAGGCCGTCGCGGCCCGCGCGCCAGTTGACCCCGGCGAACCGATCTTCCAGCCGCGACGAAAACTGCCGGCTTAAGGGTTCTTGCCCGGCAGACAGGATGTTGACGGCAAACCCGCCCGCCGCGCGCCAGATCGGCAGGCTTTGCGCGCCAAGCCCCAGCGACCACAGCACCAGCGGCGGGTCCAGTGAGACGGCGTTGAAGGAATTGACGGTCATTCCAAACGGCCGCCCCTGCGCGTCGACGGTAGAGATAACTGCAACCCCGGTGGCAAAGTTCGCCAGGGTGGCGCGCATGTCGGCCGGGGTCGGGCAAGGCGGGGCGGCAAAACTGGAGGCGGGCAAAATCTGCGACATGGCGAGTGCTTTCGGGTTCGGGCCGGGCATTACGGCGTCAGATAGGCACGCAAGGCGGCGGTGAAGGCTTCGGGCGCATTCAGGTTGGCCACATGCGCTGCATCGGGAATCAGCACGAACTCCGCCCCGGGCGTCGCCTGCGCCATGGCGCGCATGACGTCCGGGGCGGCCCCTTTGTCGTGCTCGCCGCAGACATAAAGCGTAGGCACCGTGATGCAGCCCAGATCTTTGAAATAATCCAGCGTTTTCAGGGCGGCACAGCAGGCGGCATATCCGGCAGGGTCATTGCCAAGCACCATCGTGCGGACTTGTGCCACCACATCGGGATGCGCCGCGCGGAAATCGGCCGTCAGCCAGCCTTCCAGCGTCGTGTCCACGATAGCGGCCAACCCGCCTTCGGTGACTTTGGCGATGCGGGCGTCCCAATTGGCGCGGAACGCCTCGGGCGCATCGGCGCGGGCATCGGCGCAGACCAGACGGCGCACGCGGTGGGGATGGGCCAGTGCGAGGCCAAGGCCCGTCATGCCCCCCATCGACAGGCCAACGAAGTCAGCCCGCTCCACGCCATGCGCATCCATCACCGCCACGGCATCGGCCACAAGGTCGGCGATGGTGAAGGGATCGGCGACCGTCGCGCTGCCGCCGTGTCCGCGTGTATCGTAGCGAAGCACGCGGTGCGTGGCGGTCAGCGCAGGCACCTGCGGATCCCACATCGCCATGCTTGCGCCCAAACTGTTCGACAGCACCACCCAGGGCGCGCCTTCGGGTCCGTCCACCCGGCACTGGATCGTGCCACCTGCGCCCGCCACCTTCATTGCGCGGCCACCGCAGAGCCCGCCCCGATTGCGGCATTTACCCGCGGCATCACCTGCTCCGCCGCGAGAATCATTGACCGGCGGCCGATTTCGGGGTCGGCCCAATCCTTGCCAGCGTAAAGCAGGGTGCCGAAATCTCCGACCTCTTCGCGGAAGGCCAAGATCTGCTCCGCCACCTTGTCGGGCGTGCCCCAAAAGATCAGCCGGTCGCAGACATAATCCAGCGTCACCTCATCGTCCGACATGTTCGGATCGGCCTTGAACAGGTTCAGACGGTTATGCTTGCGCATCTTGGTTAGCAACTGGTTGTAATAGAACCGATAAGGGCTGTTCGGATCCGTGGCATAGGCGCGCGCGGTGGCAAGATCGTCGGCCACGCAGATGCTTTTCGCGACGCGCCAGTTGGCGGCACTGGCCGGGCGCCCGCCTCTTTCACAGCCCGCGACATAGCTGGGCCAGTGGGTTTTCACCCATTCCGGCATCAGGAAGTTTGCGCTGATCGGGTCCCATCCGCGCGCTGCCGCCTCGGTCACGCCTTTGGAATAGGGGGCTACGGCGGTAACCACGATGGGGGGATGCGGGCGCTGCAACGGCTTGGGCATGATGCCCTGCCCGATGTCGGTCAGTTGCGTGCGCTCGGTCGTCACGTTCCAGAATTTGCCCTTGATGTTGTAGGGCGCCTCGGATTCCCAGATTTTCAGGACGGTGTTGATGGATTCCAGAAACATCGCCGGGCGGTCGGCGTCCAGATTGCCGAACACCTCGGCGTCCGAGGCCAACCCGCCGGGCGAGATGCCAAAGATGAACCGCCCGTCCAGCATGTGATCCAACATCGCCACCTGCGCGGCAATCGTCGCCGGATGGGCGTTGGGCATGTTCACTGTGCCGGTGCCCAGCTTGATCTGCCTGGTCGCGGCGGCCAACCATGCCACGAACATCGCGCACGAGGTGATGTTTTCAGCAGCATCGGTCACGTGTTCGCCCACGTAGCCTTCGGAATAGCCCAGTTCATCGGCCAAAAGGAACGCAGCGCGGTCTTCGGCCAAGCTTTTGCGCCAGTCCTTATCGACCGGGTGGATGGGCATGGTAAAAAAGCCGATCTGCATCTTGCGCCTCCTTGGGTGGTGTTGCGCAAAGATAGGTGCGGGGTGCATGTTGGGAAAATGATAAGAATTTACTTCCTGCATCAGTCTTTCTAATATCGCGCCATGCTGAACCTGCGCCAGATCCGATCATTCATCGCGGTATACGAAGAGGGTTCGTTCACCCGGGCCGCCCTGCGGGAGAACGCCACCCAGTCGGGCGTTTCGCAGCACGTCTCGGCGCTGGAGCACAGCTTGGGTGCCCCGCTGTTTGACAGGCGCGCCGGGGGCGTGGCGCCTACCCATGCGGGGCGGCTGTTCTATGCCCGCGCGATTGCGGCGCTGCGCAACCTTGATGCGGGCGTCTCCGAGGTGCGCGCCAGCAAGGGTGGTCTGTCGGGCGCGGTGCGGGCCGGGCTGATGCCGTCGTTCACACGCGCGGCATTGGCCCCTGCGCTGGAATCTTTCATGGCAGATCACCCACAGGTCCGGCTTGAGGTGATCGAAGGGTACTCGGGCGCGCTGTCGGACATGGTGCGCGCGGGCAGCATCGACTTCGCGCTGGTGCCCGCCGGTGTAGCGGTCACCGGGCTTGACCAAAGCCCCATCGCCCGCGACCGGGAAATGCTGGTGACGGCCACCGATTTCGGCCCGACGGCGACGCTTGCGCATATGGCGCCCGTGCGGCTGGCGGCGCTGGGGCCGCTGCGGGTGGTCGTGCCGGGCCAAGCCAACGTGCGCCGGGCACGACTGGATGCCTATTTCGCCGCACAGGGCATTCCGATCGGGGCTTTGCTGGAAATGGATTCGATGCTCGGCACGCTGGAACTGGTGGCGCGGTCGGATTGGGTGGCGGTCCTGCCGGGCATCATTTGTGCGGGTGATATCGACGGCCGAAACCGCCGGGTGCATCCCCTGGCCGACCCCGAACTGCATTCCGACTTTGTGTTGATCGAGCCCGCGCGGGGGGCGTTGTCGCCTGCCGCGCGGGCCTTTGTTGGTGTTCTGCGCCGGGAAATCGACGCCCTTATCGGCTGATCGTCACTTGCCCAGACCGGGAAGCCAAGTCGCCAGAGATGGCATCAGGATCACCAGCACCCCCGCCCCGATGATCATCAGCGTATAGGGCATGGACCCCCGAAAGATGTGACCCAGCCGCACGTCCCGGTCGGTGACCGCGCCCTTGACGGTATAGACCAAAAGGCCGAAGGGGGGCGTCAGCAACCCGGCCTCGATGATCAGGATGCCGAAGATCGCAAAAGCGATCGGGTTGATCCCCAGCGAGGCCGCGATGGGCGCAAAGATCGGCACGGTCAGCAGGATGATGGATACCGAATCGATCACCATGCCCAGCAGAAGCCAGATCAGCATCATCACCAACACGATCACCACCACGCCGCCGCCGATGCCCAGCAGCATGTTCTGGATGTAGTTCACCGCCCCGCCCATCGCGAGCAGGCGCGAATACATCGTCGCCGCGATCAGCAGGAACATGATGGGGGCCGTGGTCCGCCCGGCTGAATAGATCGCCTGCATAACTTCGCGGCCGCGCATGCCCTTGGCCACGCCCAGCACCAAGGCGCCGATGGCGCCAAAGCCCGCAGCCTCGGTCGGGTTGAATATCCCGCCCCAGATCCCGCCGATCACCAGAAGCACCAGCCCCAGAATGCCGATGGTGCCCATCACCTCTCCGGGTTGGCGTTCCACATCGGCGCGGGTCGGGGCGCTGGGGGCGATTGACGGGTTCAGGATGGCCGCGATCACGCAATAGGCGGCGAACATCAGGGACAGCAGGATCCCCGGCACCACCCCCGCGATGAACAGCGCGCCGACCGACATTTCGGTCAGCACTGCCCAGACGATCAGCAGAACCGATGGCGGGATCAGCATGCCCAGACAGGCCGACCCGGCCACTGCCCCCAGCGCGAATTCGCGCTTGTAGCCAAGTGCGCGCATTTCAGGATAGGCGATGCGGGAAAACGCGGCTGCCGAGGCAATGGAAACCCCGGTCACCGCCGCGAAGATGGCGTTGCCGGCCACCGTCGCCACTGCCAGCCGCCCCGGCAGACGCCGCAAGGCCCGGT
>JAUXPG010000475.1 GCA_030683915.1 Gemmobacter sp. | reverse complement strand
CAGCCCGCCGCCGGTGGCATCGCGGTGATCGACATTCCGGCACAGACGCTGGCGGAATGGCCCGAACCGCTGATCGTGGCGGCAAGCGAGTTGACCGGCGCATCCTCGGCGCTGGGCCGCATCGCCCGCAACGGCGGGGATGAAACCTATTCCTCGGCCGACGCGAATCATGTGACATTGCGGCAGGGGATGGTCGTATCGACGCGCGGGCTGGGCGTGGATCTGATGGCGTCTTCGCCCCCCACACGGGCCGCGATTGCCGCCGGGCGGGGCACCCACACCCGAAGCTGGCAGGTGCTGAACGGGCTTGACCAGATCGAAACGGTGACCATGTCCTGCACGTTGGGACAGACCGGGCAGGAAACCATCACCCTGTCAGGTCGCAGCCATGCCACGCGCATCATTGCGGAAACCTGCACGGGCGCGGCGGGCCGGGTGGATAACATCTACTGGGTCGATCCACAGGGCGTGCTGCGCAGAAGTCGCCAATGGCTTGGGCAAGATGCAGGCTATCTGTTGCTTTTCGATCCGAATCCGCGCAAGTTCTAGCAACGCGAGCGCGGGGCGGCTTTACGGCTTGCACGACGGCGTGTTACGCGTCGCACAAGATATGCCATTTGCCAGGAGATAACTCATGAAGAAACTTGCAGCGCTTGTTCTCGCCGGGACCTTGGCCGTTTCGGCTGGCACCACCGCAAACGCCCAAACCCAGCCGGTTCCGGCCAGCTTGGCCGGCGGCCTGACCACGACGGTAATTATCGGCGGTCTGCTGGTGACCGTGATCATTGCCTCGATCATCAACAACAACAACGATGGTGCCGCGACCACCACCACCAACTGATAATCCGTCAGATGATGTGGAGGGGGCAGGCGCCAGTCGCCTGCCCTTTTGCATCTGAGGATACGGCTTTGCGATGATCCGGCGGTGTTGGCGATATCTGGTGCGGCTGAACGACCTCTCGGCGTCGCGTCACCTTGGGCTGATTGCGGCCGGAGTCGCGTTTTTCGGCGTGCTGGCGATTTTTCCGGCTGTCGCCGCGCTGGTGGCCATCTGGGGGCTGTTTGCCGACCGGCATGTGGTGGCCGACAACATGGCCAATCTGGACAACTTCCTGCCGCGCGATGCGTTTGAGTTGTTGAATGGTCAGGTCATGGGGTTGGTCGAGGCGGAACCCGCCAGTCTGGGCTGGGCCACGGCGATCAGCCTTGGCGCGGCGCTGTGGTCGGCGCGGGCCGGAATGGCGGCGCTGGTGCAAGGTATCAACGCGGTGTTCGGACAGGAAACCCGGGGCGGGGTTCGGCATCAGGTGGTGGCGCTCATTCTGACGCTGGCCATGGTGGCGGCGGCGCTGATCGCGCTGACGGCGGGGGTGCTGGTGCCGCTGGGTTTGGGCTTTGTGCCCCTCGGGTCCTATGAGGCCGGATTGATGACGTTGGCACGCTGGGCCATCGCGCCGCTGGCAACGGTGCTGGGCGTGGGGCTGGTCTATCGCTATGGCCCCTCGGCGCCGGGCCGCCGCCCGCCGCTGTTTTCCATCGGGCTGCTGGTGGCGGTGGCGCTGTGGCTGGCGGTCTCCGAGGGCTTTGCCTTTTACCTGTCGAGCTTTGGCACCTTCAACAAGATCTACGGGTCCATCGGCGCGGTGGCGGCCTTGTTGATGTGGGTGTACCTGAGTGCCTGGGCCGTGCTGATGGGCGCCGCCGTCAACGCGCTTCGGTCCGGGCGCGTTCAGTAATCGCGTACAAAGTGGATGCCGACGCCGGTGCCGCCGTCGCCCCCCGCCCGGCCACGCACGGTGACCGAAGGTGACAGATCAAGGTTGATAGACACCTCGGATTTGCCGTCGCTGCCCAGTGTCAGGTCCACATAGATGTTTTCCGAAAGGTATTTGCCCGCCCGCACCGCTGCGGCGCCACTTTCCGAGGCCGAGACGTCAAAATCATCAAGGCCAAAGGATTTGCGCAGCCGGTCAACCACGCCGCTGCCGCCCTTGCCGGTCAGCGTCGCTACAGCCGAGGCCAACTGCGCCGCTTGAAGCGGGGTCAGCGTGGTCAGTCCGCGACCGAACAGCAGGCGGGCGACGACCTCTTCCTCGGGCAGTTCGGGGCTGGATTCAAAGCGGATGCTGGGCGCATCGGCGGGGCCGTCGACAATGACGCTGGCGCTGCCATCGACCGTATCGGTGGTGGCGACCAGGCGGATGGTGGGAACAAGGCTGCCCTCCATCTGCAATGATCCCTCGGTGAAGGCGAACCGCCTGCCCAGCAGATCAAGCCGCCCGCGGATCAGTTGCAGCCCGCCCGACGGCACGACATTCGCTGTCGTGCCCGAGATGCGGAAATCGCCACCGAGTTCGGCATCAAGTCCTCGCCCCCGGATGAACACCCGGTTCGGCGCAGAGACGATCACATCCAGCGGATAGGCCCGGGCCGCTCCGCCGCTGCGCCCGCCTGCCCCGTTTCCCAGCAAGCCCGCGCGGGCGCGGGTCTGGCGCACGGCGGCAGGCTCGCCGACATGGCGCAGGTCGGGAATGGCCGCGATGCCGCCAAGGCCCGACGACGGGATGCGCAGTTCGGTATCGCCCAGATCCACGCGCCCGGAAATGCGCGCCCCCCCGGTCAGCGGCCCGCTGACCATCAGGCGGCCGTTGGCGCGGGTTTCGTAAAGCCGGGGGTCACGCAACGCGAGCGCGTCAAGCGTTACGGCTAGATCGCCGGAATAGGGCGCCGTCAGCGCCACAGGCCCGGCCACGGTCACGCGCCCCCCGGCATCCGAAGCGGCCTGCACCGACAGCTGTGCCCGGCCCGCCGCCAGCGCGGCGGTGATTTCAACCCCCGAAAAGGCAAAGGGCGGGTTGGCCAGCGTCAGCCGCCCGCCGGACAGGCTGATCGTGCCCGACAGCGCGGCGAGCGAGGGTTGCCCGTTCATCGCCAGATCAAAGCGCAGCGGCCCGCGTAGCGCGACAGGACCAAGAAAGGCGTTGGCCAAAGCCGCATCGGCGGTGCCGTCAACCCGCAGCGCCGCAGTGGAAAAATCGACCGCCGCCGTGCCGCCCACGCGGGCTGAAATGTTGCCCGGTCCCTGCGCTGCAAGGTCCAGCGTGACCCGTCCTGCCCGTTCATCCACGCGGCCCGACAGTGTGAGCGGCCCGGGCACACCGGGCACCAGCGCCGCAAGGTCCGCCAGACGGGCTGTGATGTCCAGCCGCCGGTCATCGCCGGTCTGGCTGGCGTCTGCGCGGGCGGAAAGTTGCGGGTTGTCGAGCCGCAGCCCTTCAATGCGGATCACCCCGGCCTCGCGGCTGGCCGACGCAACAAGCCCGGTCGTGCCGCGCAACAGGCTGTCGGCCTGCGGGTTGCCGATGGCGAGCCCTTCGGTGCGGGCCGAAAGCGTGGCAGTTTCGCGCCCGTCCTCCAGCGTATAGGCCACATTTCCGGTAAGCACGCCGCGATAGCGCGGCCCGGCAAGGCGCAGATCGTCGAAACGAAGTCGGGCGGTCAGCTCGCGGGTGATGTCGCCAAGCGTGCCTTGGGTGGCGACCTGCCACGTCGGCCCGGCCAGTTCGGCGCGGTCAAGCCGCAGCAAGCCGCCTGCGAACCGGGTGGCCACATCCAGCGTCGTTTCGCCGCGCAACAGGCCATCCAGTTCGGCCACCCCCAGGCGCAGGTCGGTGCCGGTGCCTTTCAGCCCAAGCGACAGATCATCGGTCAGCGAGGTGCCCTGCACCTTCGCCTGCGCGACAAGCTGGCCCGCACGCCCGTCGCCCAGCACCGACAGGTCCGCGAAATCCAGATCAAGCACCAGATCCGGCCCGGAGGACCGGACCCAGCCCTGACCCTGCAGGTGCAGTGTGCGCGCCACCACGTCCAGCGCGCGCAGCTGCGTGCCCTCGGGGCCGCGCGCGGCGTCAAGGCGGATGACGCTGTTCCCGGCCAACAGGGCGTCAACCTCGGCCTGATTGACGGTGACGTTGCGGCCCTGCACCGTGGCAACCCCGTCAAACACACCGGACAGCGGCGAAACGGCCCCGGTCCAGCCGACGCGCCCCGACCCGCCCAAGGGACGCCCGGCCAGAACGGTCAGGCGGCCCAGATCCTCCATTTCGGCTTCGACGGTGCCGTTGACGGTCAGCGCTGTCACCGGCCCGGTCACCTGTGCCGAAGCGGTCAGGCCATAGCCGGTTCCCGCCAGCTCCAGTTGCGTCAGCGCCAAGGGCGCGCCGTCGATCCAGTGGAACCGCGCGGTACCGGCAAGCGCATCGCCCAGAACCTGTGCCATTGCCGGGTCGGCCGGCACAAGGCCCTCGCCGTCAAAGCCAAGCGTGCCGCCGATCATGCGTTGGCCACCGGGCTGGCGCGCGATGCGGCCGCTGCCCTCGAGCGCCAGCCGGTCAGCGGCAAGGGCTGCGGTATCCAACCCGATCACCGAACCGATCAGCCGCCAGCCATCGCCACCGCCCGCAGCGTCAAACGCCATCCGCAGCCGGGCCGAGGCCACGCGCACCGGGTCGCCGGGCAACGGCAACAGCACCCGCGCGCCACGGGCGGCGCCAAGGTCCAGCGCGAGGTCAAATCGCTGGGGAATGCCGTCTGACGCGATGCGGGCGGTGCCCTGCACCTGCAACGCCGCCGATTCGATGCGGAGCACCGACAGGTCCATCGCGCCCGACGCGGCGCGCTGCCCTTCGGCAAGCAGCGCGACCTCGGGGCCGAAGAACGCCTGATATTCCGGCAGGAACAGCGGCGCGACATCACCCTTCAGGTCGGCGCGGAACCCGCGCGCGCCATCGGTCGTGGACGACACGCGGACCGAGCCGAACAGCCGATCCTGCCCCTCGGTCGCCAGCGATACCACCGCCTCGAAATCCTCGATCGGGCCGTCACCGGCGATGTTGAGCGCCAGCGACGGTGTGCCCGGAAGCCCCAGCAGGCCGGCAGCGATGCCGCCAGGCGGTTCCTGCAACGACAGGTCCAGTTGCAGGCGGCGGGTGGCGTTGACAAAGCCGCCGGTCAAGCGCAGCGCGCCGCCCGCATCGCGCCGGTCCAGCACCAGCGCTGCGCTGCCTTCGCCACCGGCAAGGTCTGCGGACCCTTCCAGCGTCGCCTCGACCGGCTGGCCAAGCACGGCGGCACCAAGCCGGATGCTGGCGGCGCTGAGTTGCCCGATCTTCACCGAAACCGGCAGGTCCGGCAGGGAAAAGGGCACCGCCTCGGGGCTGGGCAGATTGGCGTCGGGGCCGGGGGGCGGCAAACGGTCAAGCACGATTTCGGCCGCGGTCAGGCTGGTCACCTCGACCCGGCCTGACAACAGCGCACTGCGATTCCAGTCCAGCGTCACGTCTGTCAGCCGAAGCCAGACGCCGGTTTCGTCCGAAACAGTCAGTTCCGCGACCTGCGCGCGGGACGACAGGGCGCCTGAGAACCCTTCGAACCGCACTTGCCGGCCGTCGCCCGACAGGTTTTCCTCCAGAAACCGGGTCAGAAAGCCACGGTCATCGTCCTGCGCCGCGGCGGTCAGCGGCCAGAGGCAAAGGGCAAGAACCAACGCGCGCCGCATCAGAATGCCTGCCCGATGCCAAGGTAGAACTGCACGCCGCCGCCCTTGCGCCCGCCTGCGGGGGCGGCGATGTCCAGCCGGATGGGGCCGACGGGGGTGGCATAGCGCACCCCGACGCCCGCCCCGGCGTGCCAGTTGCTGGCGGGGGCCGCGCTGAAGCGGCTGTCGGTGATCCGGCCATAGTCAAAGAACCCGACCACGCCGATGCTGTCGGTCACCTTGCCGCGCACTTCGACCGAGCCGCCGATGAACTGGGTGCCGCCCGTGATCATCCGCCCGATGTTCACGCCGAGCGACCGGAAGGGTTGGCCGCGCACGGTGCCGCCGCCGCCCGACCAGAACAGATAGTTGCGCGGCGTGTCTGTGAGGTCGCTGCCGGTGATGATGCCGCCTTGCAGCCGCGCCGCCAGAACTACGCGTTCGCCCACGGGGTAGAACCCGCGCGCATCGAGAGTGCCGCGCAGCCCCGACCCCGTGGCGCCGAACCCGACAAAGGGCATCGCCTCGGCGTCGATCCAGAATCCGCGGCGGGTGTCGAGCGCCGTATCCCGGCGATCCCATGTCAGGCCCACCGGAAGCGACAGGCTGCGAAAGCTGCGCCGCCCGGTGGTGTCGGACACGCGGGAGACGGAATAGGCGATGTCCGCGCGTCCGGTAAGACGTTCGTTGAAAATGTGCCGCAGGCCAAAGCCCACGGCCAACGTGTCGATGCGCGCCTGCCGCATCTGGTCGCGCCCCAGATCGAAGGTCAGGCGCGCGGTGGTGTCGGGGGTGAAGGTGGCGGGGCGTTCCAGCTCCACGCCCAAGGTCCAGTCGATACCGCCGTCGTTCAGGCCGATATGGGTGGCTTCGAGTTCAATCCGGAACCGTTCGCCCCCGCCGCGCAGGTTGCGGTGCAACCAGAAGGCCGACAGCGTGCCGCCCTCGGTGCTGGTCAGTTCGGCGCCAAATCCAAGCCGCCGCCACGGCATTTCGACCACGTTGGCAGTGATGTCGAGCGTGGCACCGGGGCCAAGCGCTTCCGCCTCGGTCAATGCGACCGACCGGAACACCCCGGTGCGGCGAAGGCGGTCAGCGGCCTTGCGCAGTTCGGCGGGCGAATAGACCGCACCGGGCGTCAGGCCCGCAATCTTCAACAGCCGCGCTTCGCGCATGCGGGCGTGGCCGGTAAAGGTCAGCCGCCCGAACCGGGCCTGCGGACCGGGGGCAAGGGCCAGCCGAGCATCGAGCACTGCGCGCGGATGATCGGCGGTCAGCGACTGATCGCCCACGCGCGCCTTGGCGTGGCCCGCATCGCGCCAGCCGTCAACCGCCGCTTCGGCTGCGGCGCGGATGGTGCCCGACAACGCGGGCGCGCCGGTGGCGAACCCTTCGGGCAACGCGGTTCCGGTGGCCAAGGGGGCGGCTTCGGCCCGACCGAAGCGGAAGGGCGGGCCGGGGCGCACCTCGATCTCGATCTGCCGGATGGTCGTTGGGGCATTCAGCGGCGCGATGTTCGCTGCCTCGCGCCCGTCAACCCGGATGGAGATGGTGCCGGAATAATGCCCGGCGGCGTAAAGCGCACCCAGAAGGCGGCCATAATCGGCCTGCGCTGCGGCGAACACCTCTTGCGCGTCGGCCCGGCCTTCGCGGCGCGCGGTTTCCGTAAGCGAGGCGGCGCGCAGCGTAGCGGCAAGGTCCGGTGGCGCGCCGGGCAGGCGGAAGGTCACGCCGTCCAGCGCATGCCCGGGCAAGGCGACCAAGGCCACAAGCAACAGCGGCGCCCACCTGAAAAGCCCGAACCCGTTGGACACGCAACCCCCTTGCACAAAGGTCCGTTGAATCTGACACGCACCCCGCGTCGGGGCAATGCGGGGCGCGCAGAAAAACCGGGGAAAACGTGCCCCCCGGTTCACGTCGGCGTGCGACCGCTCAGAATGTCAGGTCGCGGTCCCCTTCCGCGTCGCGGATGCGGGTCGGCAGGCCGATCCGGTTAAGGATGGCAAGGAAGGGCTTGGGATCAAGGTCTTCGACATTGCGCATCGCGCCCACGTCCCATGTACCGTCGGCAATCAGCATCGCGGCGGCCACCGGGGGAACACCGGCGGTGTAGCTGATGCCTTGCGACCCCACCTCAAGATAGGCTTCGCGGTGGTCGGCCACGTTGTAGACCAGCACTTCGGCGGGCTTGCCATCGCGGGTGCCCTTGACCAGCGTGCCGATGCAGGTCTTGCCGGTATAGTCGGGCGCCAGCGACGCCGGATCGGGCAGCACGGCCTTTACCACCTTGAGCGGAATCACCTCCAGCCCTTCGGCGGTGGTCACCGGCTTTTCCGACAGCAGGCCAAGGTTCTTGAGCACGGTAAACACGTTGATGTAGTGGTCACCAAACCCCATCCAGAACCGCACGTCGGCTTGCGGCCAGCGTGCGGACAGCGAATGCACCTCGTCATGGCCGGTCAGGTAGGTTTTCTGCGGGCCGACCACCGGCATGTCCCAGGTCTGGCCGACCTCGAACATGGTGTTCTCTTGCCAGCCGCCGTTCTGCCACGAATAGACCGTGCCGGTGAATTCGCGGAAGTTGATTTCCGGGTCGAAGTTGGTGGAAAACCAGCGGCCATGCGAACCGGCGTTGATGTCGATGATGTCGATGCTGGCCGGTTCTGGCACGTAATCGTCGATGGCGAGGCGGGCATAGGCGTTGACCACGCCCGGGTCAAATCCGACACCCAGAATCGCCGTGACACCGGCCTGTTCGCAGGCCTCGCGCCGCTTCCATTCGTAGTTGGCATACCACGGCGGGGTTTCGCAGATCTTGGCCGGGTCTTCGTGAATCGCGGTGTCCATATAGGCGACGCCGGTTTCGATGCAGGCGTCCAGCACCGGCATGTTGACGAAGGCCTGCGCCACGTTGATGACGATCTGTGCCCCGGTTTCCCGGATCAGCGCCGCAACTTCGGCCGTTTCGCGGGCGTCGACGACATGGGCCTGCAACGCCCCGTCCGCTTGTTTCAGGCTGCCTTTTTCGCGGATGCTGGCGATCATCGCCTCGACTTTGGAGAGCGTTCGCGAAGCGATGTGGATATCACCCAGAATATCGTTGTTCTGCGCACATTTGTGCGCCACGACCTGAGCCACGCCACCGGCGCCGATTATGAGGACGTTGCGTTTCATTGCTCCCATGCACCTCCTTGGGATGTCGTCAGGATAGGGCGGCTACGAAATCGTCATAGCCGAACGAGCGTTCGATCTTCACCGTGCCATCAAGCTCGCGCACGGCGATCGACGGCATCTTCACGCCGTTGAACCAGTTTTTCTTGACCATCGTGTAGCCGGCGGCATCCTGAATGCTCAGACGGTCGCCGGGTTTCAGCGGTTCGGCAAAACGGAACTCGCCAAAGATGTCGCCCGCCAGACAGGACTTGCCGCAGACCATCCACTCGTGCGGGCCAGCGTTCGGCTCCATCTTGGCGCTGATGCGGTAAATCAGCAGGTCCAGCATATGCGCCTCGATGGAACTGTCCACGATGGCCAGATTCTTGCCATTGAACAGGGTGTCCAGCACCGTCACCTCAAGCGTGGCGGAATTGGTGATCGCCGCTTCGCCGGGCTCCAGATAGACCTGCACGCCGTTGTCATCGGCAAAGCGTTTCAGCCGGTCGGCCAGCAGATGCAGCGGATAGCCTTCGCCGGTAAAGTGGATGCCACCCCCAAGCGAGATCCATTTCATCTGGCGGATCAGAAACCCGAACCGCTGCTCGATATGGCCCAGCATCGCGTCAAACCGGCCGAAATCAGCGTTCTCGCAGTTGTTGTGGAACATGAAGCCGGTCACCCGGTCGGCCACCTCGGCGATGCGTTCGGGGTCGTGTTCGCCCAGCCGGGAAAACGGGCGCGCCGGGTCGGCCAGATCGAACCCCGAGGTCGAAACGCCGGGGTTGACGCGCAGGCCGCGCACATGGCCTGCGGACACCGCATCAAAGCGGTCAAGCTGGCCGATGGTGTTGAAGATGATCTTGTCCGAGCTTGCCAGCACCGCGTCGATTTCATCGGGGGCATAGGCGACGGAATAGGCGTGGGTTTCACCCGGAAACTTCTCGCGCCCCAGCTGCACCTCATAAAGCGACGAGGATGTGGTGCCATCCATGTACTGCGCCATGAAATCGAACACAGACCACGTTGCAAAACATTTCAGCGCAAGCAGGGATTTGGCGCCCGAGGCTTCGCGCAGCCAGGCGATTTTTTCCATGTTGGGCAGCAGGCGTGCCTTGTCGATGACGTAGCAGGGGGTGGGAAGCATGGCGGGCCCTTCCGGCGACAGTGGTCGAAAGTGCGCGGACGTGCGCGGGGCGGCCATAGCGGGTTTGGCCGGGGTTCTCAACACCATTTGGGGCAAGGACGCCCGCGTTGCAAGTCTTGCAAGCCCCCGTCGGCTGCGGCATGCCTGACGCCGCAGCTGGCGTGACGCGGCTGCGTCTCGACACAAGCCGCCATTTGCCCGAAGCGATGGCGCTTTACCGCCGTGATGGCTGGGCCGAAATTTCGCGCGTCACCGCCAACGCAGAGGTGGATTTCTTGTTCGAAAAAACGCTTTAGCCCGCGTCGTCCGCCGCAAGGTCGCCCGCCGCCGCCTCGGGCACCGTCTGACACAGGGCATTCAGCAGATCGACCAGCTGTTCCATCCGCTCAGGCCCGAACGCAGACTCGATATCCTTGTAGATGCGGCGGGATTCTGGGCTGGCATTGTGGATCACGGCCATGCCCGCCGGGGCGATCCGCAGCATCACGCGCCGCGCATCGGCATCGTCGCGGCCTTTTTCGATCAGGCCACGGTCGGTCATGGACCGGATCATCCGGGTCAGCGACGGGGCAAGGATGTTGGCGCGGGTGGCGACCTCGGATGCGTCCAACTCGTCCGCCTCGGCCAGCACGCGCAGGACGCGCCATTGCTGCTCGTTCACACCGCAGGCTTCGAGCATGGGGCGAAATTGGCGCATCACCGATTCGCGCGCGCGCAGCAATGCCATTGGCAGCGAATGGCGCACGTCGGTTGGCAGGAATTCGGGTTTTTCAGGTACCATGAACCTGTGTACAATCGCGCCCCACCCGCCGCAAGATGCGGAGGATTGACGCGGGCCCCGGATTACGCTTAACCTGTTAATGAAAAGCGGAGGGCTTCGATGACAGCGCAATCGCCGGAACTGGCCGCCCATCTGGCGCGAGCCGAAGGGTATGTGCAGCGGTATCGCGACAATGGCGTGCTGAACCGCATTGGCGGGCAGGACATGCCGGGCGAACTGGGTTGGTTTGATACGATCAGCCCGGTCGATCTTGCGCCGCTGGCCCGTGTGGCACGCGGCGGGCCGGGCGATATCGACCGCGCGGCGCGCGCGGCGCAGGCGGCATTTCCCGACTGGGCCCGGATGGAGGGCGCAGCGCGGCGCAAGTTGTTGCACCGGATCGCCGATGCCATTGAGAGGCGGGCCGAGGAGATTGCGTTCCTCGAATGCCTCGACACCGGACAGGCGCTGCGATTCATGTCGAAGGCGGCGTTGCGCGGGGCGGAAAACTTCCGCTTCTTTGCCGACAAGGCGCCCGAGGCGCGCGACGGCAAATCACTGTTTGGCCCCGGCCAGATGAACGTGACCAGCCGCGCCCCCATCGGGCCGGTTGGCATCATCACCCCGTGGAACACGCCCTTCATGCTGTCGACATGGAAGATCGCCCCTGCGCTGGCCGCCGGTTGCACGGTGGTGCACAAGCCCGCCGAACTCAGCCCGCTGACCGCCCGCCTGTTGCTGGAGATCGCCGAGGAGGCGGGGTTGCCGCCTGGGGTCTGGAACCTTGTCAACGGCATGGGCGAGGACGCAGGCCGCGCGCTGACGGAACATCCGGCCATCCGGGCCATCGGCTTTGTCGGCGAATCGCAGACCGGAAGCCGGATCATGGCCCAAGGGGCGGCCACGCTGAAACGGGTGCATTTCGAACTGGGCGGCAAGAACCCGGTGATCGTGTTTGCCGACGCCGACCTGGACCGCGCGGCGGACGCGGCGGTGTTCATGATCTATTCGCTGAACGGCGAACGCTGCACGTCCTCCAGTCGGCTGCTGGTGGAATCTTCGATCTACGAAGCCTTCTGCGCGAAGGTGGCGCAAAAGGCCGCGCGCATTCCCATCGGGCATCCGCTGGACCCGAAAACGGTGATCGGCCCGCTGATCCATCCGGTGCACGAGGCCAAGGTGCTGGGGTACTTCGACACCGCGCGTGCCGAAGGCGCGACGATTGCCACCGGCGGCGAAAAGGTGCCGGGGCCGGGGTGCTATGTGCGGCCAACGCTGTTTACCCATGCCCGTAATGACATGGCCATCGCGCAAGAGGAAATCTTTGGCCCGGTGCTGACCGCCATTCCCTTTGACGGCGAGGCCGAGGCACTGGCCCTGGCGAATGATGTGCAATACGGCCTTGCCGGGTATCTATGGACGGGCGATCTGGCGCGCGCCTTGCGGATGACCGAGGCGATGCAGGCCGGGATGATCTGGGTGAATTCGGAAAACCTGCGCCATCTTCCCACGCCGTTCGGCGGGGTCAAATCCAGCGGAATCGGGCGGGACGGCGGCGACTGGTCGTTCGATTTCTACATGGAAACCAAGAACGTGGCCTTTGCGACCACGGCCCATTCCATCCCCAAGCTGGGAGGCTGAGATGCCGGTTCCTGCCCCGAACCTTTACCCCGATTTCAACACCGTCCGCCTGAGCCACGTGGAATACCGCGTGACCGACCTTGCCCGCAGCCGCGCGTTCTATGTCGATACGCTGGGGTTGCAGGTGACGGGTGACACGGGAAACTCGCTCTATCTGCGCGCGATGGAGGAACGCGGGCACCATTGCATCGCGCTGCACCAGTCGGACACGGCGGGGGTGGACGTGCTGGGCTTCAAGGTCTGGGATGACGCCGATCTGGACCGGGCGGAGGCCTGGTTTGCCGCGCGGGGTCGTCCTACGGCCTGGGCGGACAGGCCGCATCAGGGCCGGACCCTGCGCACGTCGGACCTGTTTGGCGTGCCGCTGGAGTTTTACGCCCGGATGGACCGGCTGCCGCCGATCCACCAGAAATACGCGCTCTATCGCGGTGTCCGGCCGCTTCGGATCGACCATTTCAACACGTTCAGCCCGGATGTCGACGCTTCGGTCGCGTTCTGGAACGACATGGGCTTTCGCGTGACGGAATACACCGAGGACGAGGTGACGGGCCGGTTGTGGGCGGCGTGGCTGCACCGCAAGGGCGGGGTGCACGACATGGCCTTTACCAACGGTCGCGGGCCCCGGCTGCACCACACCGCGTTCTGGGTGCCCAACCCGCTGAACATCATCGACCTTCTGGACCTGATGTCCACCACCGGCTGGGTTGCCAACATCGAACGCGGGCCGGGGCGGCACGGCATTTCCAACGCGTTTTTCCTGTATGTGCGCGACCCCGATGGCCACCGAATCGAGATTTACTGTTCCGATTACCAGACCTGCGACCCTGATCTGGAACCGATCCGGTGGGATCTGAAAGACCCGCAGCGCCAGACGCTGTGGGGGGCGCCGGCGCCGAAATCGTGGTTTGAGGAAGGGTCGATGTTCCAGGGCGTCACCCCGCAGCAGGCCACTTTGAACGCGACGCCGATCATCGCGCCCTGAGCGCCTGCATGGCTGCGACGGCGGCAAGGGTGAACACCCCGCTGGCCACCATCAGGGCCCAAAGCCCCGGCCCCTCCAGCAGAAGCGCGCCCAGCATGGGCGCGACGGCACCCGCCACCAGTGCGGGCATCTGGATGGCACCGGCCACCGCGCCGTAATTGTCGGGCCCCATCGCATCGGCAATCAAGACCGGGCGCAGGATGGTGGTGACGCCCATCGCCGCACCTTGCACGGCGACATAGGCCAGCACCACCGCCGCCCCTGCCCCGCTGGCCGCCAGCAGCGCCGCCGCCAGCACGAGCGCGCCGAGCGTGAAGAGTGTCGCGCGGGAATTGCCGACCCGCGCCTCCCACCGCATCAGCAGGAGACGCCCGGCCACCTGTGCCGGGCCGATGCAGGCGGCAGCGAATACGGCCAGCCCTTCGGACTGACCCTGCGCCACAAAGATCGGGACCAGAAAACTCATCACCATCCAGTGGTTCATGCTGACCAGCGCGAACACCAGCGCCAGCAGCCAGAACGCCGGCAGGCGCCAGACCGGCGGAGCATCGGGCGGGGCGGCGCGGGCCGTCGGTTGCACACCTTGCCGGCGCAGCGCCAGCCCGCCCCACAGGTGCAGCGGCCCGACTGCGCCCAGCATCACCACCGCCGCCCCCCAGACCGCCGCGCGCCAGCCGAACGCACCCGCCACGGCGGCAAAGGCCGGAAAAGCGAGGGTCGAGGCAAAGCCCGCCACCAGCGTCACCCGGATGATGGCGACGCGGGCGGCAGCGCCCAACCTTCGGATCAGAAAGGCAAAGCACACCTCGTAAAGGCAGGCCGCCTGCGCCACGCCATTCAGCGCCCAGACCGCCAGCCACTGTCCCGGCGTTTCCACCATCGCCATGCCCGCCAGTGCCAGCGCGCCCAGCACCGCGCCGCCCGCCATTGCCTCGGGTCCGCGCCCCCGGTCCACCAGCCGCCCCATCACCGGGGCCAGACCGGCCGCCAACAGGATCGCCAGCATCGGCCCGGCAGCCAAGGTGGATTTGGCCCAGCCCAGATCACGGGTCCAGAACAGGACCAGCCCGGCAAAGATGTAGAACATGCAGGCATAGCCCAGCGTTTGCCCGAGCGCGAGCGCCCAGACCGCGCGACTGCGGGCCAGCGCGTGCGCCGAACCCGGCCCCGCCGCCCCTTGCAGGGGTCGGGGCGACGGGGCGGGTGGTTCGGCGGACATGGGTCAGAGCCGGTAGAGTTCGGAAAACTTGGCGTCGAGATAATCGAGCAGCGGCGCCTCGTCGGGTTCAAATCCGCAGGCATGGGCCACGGTCTGACGCGGTTCGCGCAGGCCGCCAAACCGCTGCAACCGTTCGCGCATCCAGCCGGTCGCGGCAGTTGCGTCGCCCCGCGCAAGATCTCCGTCCAGCCCCGGCAGATCGGCGCGCAACGCCTTGACCAGACACCCCGCGTAGAGGTTGCCGAGGCTGTAGGTCGGGAAATAGCCGAACAGCCCGACCGACCAATGCACATCCTGCAGCATGCCATTGGCAGGCTTGTCCACCGCAACGCCGAAATCGGCCATGAAGCGGTCGTTCCACGCGGCTTCCAGATCGGCCGCCTGAAGGTCACCGGCGATCATCGCGCGCTCCAGATCAAACCTCATCATGATGTGCAGGTTGTAATGCACCTCGTCCGCCTCGGTGCGGATAAAGCCGGGCTGGACGCGGTTCACCGCGCGGTAGAACGAGTCGGCATCCGGCAGATTGAGGGCAAAGCCCTCGGCCTGCATCCGCCCGAACAACCAGCCGGTGAAGCCCCGGCTGCGGCCGAGCTGGTTTTCATAGCTGCGGCTCTGGCTTTCATGCACGCCCATCGACACGCCCCGCCCAAGCGGGGTGAACAGGAAGGACTGATCGATGTTCTGTTCATAGGCCGCGTGGCCTACCTCGTGGATAGTGGAATAAAAACAGTTGAACGGATCGGTTTCGCTGACGCGCGTGGTGATCCGCACATCATTGCCCGACCCGCTGGAGAATGGGTGAACGGCCAGATCCAGCCGGCCGCGCGTCCAGTCATAGCCAAAGGCCGTGGCCAGATCGCGCGCGATACGCATCTGCTGTTCAGCGGGGAATTCGCCTTTCAACGGCTCTGGCGCGGCGGCCCCCAGCACCCGTTCGCGCAAGGCCACCAGACGCGGGCGCATGCGGCCAAACACACCGCCGATCCATTCTGCCGTGGCGCCGGGTTCGTAATCGTCCAGCAGGCTGTCATAAAGCCCTGCATTGGTGCCATCGGCCAGCGCCGCCGCCTCTTCGCGCTTCAGCGCCACAATCTGTTGCAGGGTGGGCAGAAAATGTGCCACCTCGCCCCGCGCCCGCGCCTCGGCCCAAATGCCCTGGGACAAGCTGGTCAGCCGCGCCAGTTCCTGCGCCAGACGCGCCGGCACCTTGCTGTGCCGGGTATAGTCGCGCCGGATGTGGCGCAAGTGAGCCGCCTGCACCTCGTCCGCGGGAACCGCAGCGGCCAGCCATTCGCCCACCCGCAGGTCGGTGCGGCGGGCGTGCAGCACGCCCTCCAGCGCGCCGGCTTCCTCGGCCCTGTGACCGGCGGCGCCACGCGGCATCATGGTTTCCTGATCCCAGCCAAGGCGGCCCGCGATATGGCCCAGCGCCTCGGTGTCGCGCTGGAATGCCATCAGGTCTGCAAAGCTCATGCGGTGCCTTTCGCGATCGACCCCGCCACGGGGTATTGTGCCATGTGCCGCGCCCGCAGGATCAGCACCCAAAGAATGACGGCGCCGATCTGATGGGTCAGGGCCACGTGCAGGTGGGCCGACGTCAGCACGGTGACAATGCCCAGCACCATCTGCCCGAACAGCATGACCGCAACCCAGTCATACGCCCGCCGCGTGACCGCATGCGGCGATTTGCGCCCGCGCAGCCAGACCACAAGCCCGAAGGCGAACAGCAGATACCCCGACATCCGGTGCAGAAACTGAACCATGCCTTCATTCTCGAAAAACGCCCGCCAGACCGCCCCGCCGTCAGGCACATAAAGCGCGTTTGACGGAAAGAATTCGCCGTTCATGTCCGGCCATGTGGGAAAGGCGCGGCCCGCGTCGATGCCCGCCACCAACGCGCCCAGCAGGATTTGCAGAAAGGCGAAATGCATCAACCCGGTGGTGATGGAGAACAGCCGCCCCTCGCGTCCGCGCCGCGCCTGCATCAGGTCGGCTTCGCTGCGGCCCAGCAGGAAAACATACCACGCAAGGAATCCAAGGATCACAAAGGCCAGCCCCAGATGGGTGGCAAGGCGATAGGACGCGACGCGCACCATGTCGCCCGTCAGCCCGCTGGCCACCATCCACCAGCCGATGGCGCCTTGCAGCCCACCCAACACCCCGACGAACACCAGACGCCCGGTCCAGCCCGGCGGGATGCGCTTGGTGGCCCAAAAGAACACAAACCCCACCGCCCAGACCAGCCCGATCAGGCGGCCGAGCTGCCGATGCCCCCATTCCCACCAATAGATGAACTGGAAGTCCGAAAGGCTCATGCCCTTGTTCATCAACTGATACTGCGGGATCTGGCGGTATTTGTCGAACTCGGCCTGCCATGCCTCGGCAGTCAGGGGGGGCAGCGCGCCAGTCACGGGGCGCCATTCGGTGATGGACAGGCCGCTGTCGGTCAAACGGGTTGCCCCGCCCACGGCGATCATCACCACCACCAGAAGAAACAGCGCGATCAGCCAGCCGCGCACCGCCCCGCGGGCGCCGCGCGGGGCCTTGTCAATCATGCCGCCCCCGGTGGGCGTGCGGGACCTTTCGCCCTGAACTTCCTCGAAGATGCTGCGTGGCTTGGCCATGGTCTGCCCCCTTGCTGGCCGCCAACCTAGATCGGCCAGCGCGGGGGTTCAAGGCAAGGCCGGTCAGGTCTGACGGCGGTAACCTTCGCGCGTGGCGGTGTGGATCGGCCAGGGATGGACTGTGGCGGCTACGGTCATCTGGCGATGACGCTCGACATGGGGTTTCGCGGTTCCACCATCCTTTTCGCCCCACAATATGTCGACCCGCGACCCTTCGGCAGCCAGATCGGCGCGCAGCATCGCAAGCGAGATCCACGCCCGTTCATTGGCCGAGTAGACCGGGTAGGTTGACAGCCCCACCATCTCCCCGCCTGACAGGACCTGATCGTAGGGGTGGGCGGCATAATGCCCCGAGGGAAGTTCCATCAGCTTCGGCGCCGGGTAGTCCTCCATCATGCCCGCGAAGATGCGCAACACATCGGCCTTGTCCCACACCAGCGTCACCTTGACCCGGTGCGGCCCGGGCGCCATGCGCTCCAGTGCCGCGCGGCCGATGAAGTCATGGTCAAACTTCACCACCCGGCCATAATCAAGGTCCCACGGCGTCAGATAATACTGCGCCACATCATCGGGTTGAAAGCTGCCACCGACAGAACAGGTGGCCTCGAAACTGGTATCGGACAGCCATTCACGATAGGCGCGCATCGCCTCGCCGGTGTAGATCGCGGGCAGGGGCGACGGAATCCAGCCCGATTCCATCGACGCTGTCGAATAGGCGCGCGCGCCGGCGCGCAACAGGCCATAGCGGGCGCCGACCTCCAGCAACCTGTCATAGACCTTGCGGGCGTCGGCGTAGGGCCCCCAGATTTCCAGCCCCTTGGCGCCGCCCATGCCGTGGCAGAGCGTGCGCGCCTTGCAGCCTGCGATGGTGATTTCGCCCATCGCGAAAAAACGGGTGGTCAGCGGGCCGCCTTCATTCACATCGGCCAGCAGGTCAAGCGCCTCCGGTCCCTGAATTTCGTAACGGTACAGCTTGCGCGGCTTGTCGGGAGACTCCAGCGAACGGATGTCGAATTCCACGCTGACATCGAACTGCCCGAGGCTGGCTTGAAACGCCAGCCAGTTGGCCAGCGGTGGCCGCCCGACATACAGCGCCTCGGTATCTTCCAGCCCAAAGATGATGCCATCGCCGATGACATGGCCGTCGGGTGACACGCAGACCAGTTGCTTGGCCTTGTCACGCCCGAACCCGGCAAAGCTGTTCACGCCGACATGCGACAGAAACGGCACCACATCCGGGCCACGGACGTAAAGGTCAGTCATGTGGTAGGACTGGTTCAGCAAGACCACGCCATGCCGCCATGCGCGAACCTCCTCAACCCAATTGGTGTATTGGGCGGGGATGGGAAACTGATAGGGGCCGGACGGAGCGTTTTGCAACATGTGGGCGGGGTTGCCGTGCGCATCGATCTTGGCTTGCAGGGAGCGGGTCATGGTGTCCTCCTTTGTCGGGCGGAGGATAGCGGGCGCGGGGCAGCGGCGGATATGCAAGATTTGAATGTGGGCCGCCAATCTGGTTATACCGCGGGCATGATGGACCCACCGCTAACCTTGCGCATGATCCGGGCCTTGCCGGTGCTGGCCGACGCCCGCAGCCTGACCGGCGCCGCGCAGGTGCTGAACGCGAGCCCCTCGGCCCTGTCGCGGGCGCTGGCCGGGGCCGAGGCGGCACTGGGGGCGCCACTCTTCCAGCGCGGCTGGTCGGGCATTGACCCCACAGCGGCGGGCGAGGCGGTGTTGCCCGTCTGCGTGCGCCTGCTGGCACGGATCGCGGCGGTGGAGCGCACGGCGCTGGGCCTGCCGCCGGGGCCGGCGCGGGTGCCGGTGTTCTTGCGGTGGGCGCATCTGCGCGCGGTCGCCGCGGTGGTGGACATGGGCGGCGCCAGCGGCGCGGCGGCGCGGCTGGGCGTGACACAACCGGCGGTCAGCCGCCTTGTGGCAGAAACCGCCGCCGCGTTGGGCGCGGCGCTGTTTGCCCGCCGCCCCAACGGGCTGCACGCGACACCGCAGGCCAAGGCACTTGCAGGTCTCTGGGCCGAGGCGCAAGCGGTGCTGGCCGGATTGCCCGCTTTGCTGGCCGAACGGGTGGTGGGCATGTCGGGCCGCGTGGCGGTGGGGATGCTGCCGTTTTCCGGTCAGAACGCCGTGATGCAGGCGATGGGCGACCTGACGCGCGCGCACCCCGCGCTGCGGCTGGTGGCGATGCCCGGCAGCTATGCCCTTTTGACCGAGGCCTTGCGGCGCGGCGAAATTGACCTGATCGTGGGCATCCTGCGCCAACCTGCCCCCGCCGGGCTGGTCGAACGCCCGCTGACGACCGAGGCCTTCACATTGATCGCGTCAACCGATCATCCGATCCATGCAGGCCACGTCACGATCGACCGGCTGGCACAGGCGCGCTGGATCGTGGGTCCGCATGGCACGCCGATCCGCCGCTGGTTCGAGGCGCTGTTCACCACCTTTGGCGCCCGCCCCCCGGCGCAGACCTGCGAAATCTGGTCCTTCGCCCATGCCGAACAGATGATCGTGGAAAGCGGGTCGCTCGCCTTGCTCAGCTACGGCGCGGGGGCGCTGGCGGGCTTGCGGCCCGACCTGCGCAAGGTCGAGTTTGCGCTGCCCGATCCCTTGGTGCCGGTGGGCGTAACCTTGCGCGAAGGCGCCGCGCCCGACGCGGCGGTGGCGGCGTTTCTGGGCCTGCTGTCCGCCCGGCTTCAGTCGCCCAGCTTGGCGTGAACCTCGGCCAGATCAACCTCGCCCAGTGGCATCTTGTTGTCGGGATTGTCGAAATCATAGCGGAACAGCTGGAAATCCTTGCGGTAGATTTCCCACATCAGATGCATCGACAGGTCGTCGAAATAGGCGCTGACCGGGTGTTCCCGCTTCGGCCCGTGCCCTTCGGATTCGTTGAAGCGCGGAATCGTGGCCAGATCGACCTTGACCGGGGTCTGGATGGCATCGAGCACGCCCTGCATGCCGCGGTTGAAATCCTCGGTGAAAAAGATGCTGTTGTAGCGCCCGCCGTTGACGATGAAGGTGGAAATGTGCCCCGACATCGCGGACCAGTGGATATCGGGCTCCATCGGCTTGCGAAAGCGGATGGTGTCACGCGTGAACAGCAAAAAGCGGCGGAACGATTTGATCTGGTCAAACGGTTGCTTGCCGTCGTCGCCGCCGACCTCGATCCCGTATTTCTGGACCAGGAGCGGCACCAGATTGCCGCGATACCGCTTGCCGTTGCGCTGGATTCCGCAAATCTTGTCGAAAAAGCTGGAGAGGATGCGCGCATAGGGGTTGCGAACACAGGTGAAGGCATGAACCTTGCGGCCCTTGACCGCCTTGGTGATCCGGGACTGACTGGCCTCGATCGCCCATTTGTGCAGCCCTTGGGTTGCATCGTGAATATCGCCATCAAAGAAACGGCCGTGATCGGAATAGAACATGACCTGACCAATGGTCGAACAGGCGCACTTGGGCACCACGCGGTAGACCACGCTTTCGCTTTCCGTCATCCAGGTCCCGGGAAATCCCATAGTCCACTGTTCCTTGCCGTTTTGGTGCCTGCACCGCCCCGAACCGCCCGTTGCGGGAGGTCGCCGTAAATCTCGGTCTTTTCAACTGTCGTGAAAGACATTTAAAGAATCATCGTGGCAGCGTGAAGGCATCCGAGTTCCAGAATGGCAAGAATCGCCTATATCCTGCTGACCCACAAAGACCCCGACGGCATCATCGCCCAAGCCCAGCGCCTGACGGCAGCGGGCGACTACATGGCGATCCATTTCGACGCCAACGCCCGCAAGGCGGATTATGACCGCATTCGCGCGGCGCTGGCGGGCAACCCTTCGGTGGTGTTCGCCCGGCGCCGCATCCGCTGCGGATGGGGGGAATGGAGCCTCGTGGAAGCGACGTTGCAGGCCGTGCAGGCCGCTGTCGATGCCTTTCCGCGGGCGACGCATTTCTACATGCTGTCGGGCGATTGCATGTGCATCAAGTCGGCGGAATACGCGCACGACTACCTCGACCGCGACGATGTGGACTACATCGAAAGCTTCGATTTCCACAATTCCGACTGGATCAAGACCGGGATCAAGGAAGAACGGCTGATCTATCGGCACTGGTTCAACGAGCGCAAGCACAAGTGGTGGTTCTACACCTCGATGGACTGGCAAAAGCGGCTTGGGATGGCGCGCAAGGTGCCCGACGACATGCAGATCATGATCGGCAGCCAGTGGTGGTGCCTGCGACGCCGCACCGTGGAATGGCTGCTGGACTTCATCGCCCGCCGCCGCGATGTGATGCGCTTTTTCCGCACCACGTGGATTCCCGACGAGACGTTCTTTCAGACCCTTGTGCGCCATCTGGTGCCCGAACAGCAGATCAGGTCGCGCACGCTGACCTTCCTGATGTTCACCGACTATGGCATGCCGGTCACGTTCTACAACGATCACTATGATCTGCTGCTGGCGCAGGATTACCTGTTCGCGCGCAAGATTTCCCCCGAAGCTGTGGAGTTGAAGACCAAGCTGGGCGAGCTTTACACCGTGACAGGCCAGCGGTTCGCCATTTCCAACGAAGGCCGCGGGCTGTTTCGGTTTCTGACCGGGCGCGGGCGCATCGGGCGGCGGTTTGCACCGCGGTTCTGGGAAACCGGCACCAGCCTTGGGCGGGGCCGGACACTGCTGATTGTGACGTGCAAGAAATGGCACGTCGCCAAGCGGTTGGTGGACCGCATCCGCGACCAAGCCGGGCTTGCGGCGGTGCACTACCTGTTCAACGAGGAAAGCTGCGCGCTGCCGGATCTGGGCGGCATCCAGAGCACGCTGGAAAAGCGCACGCGCCACCGCCGCGCGCTGGTGCGGATGCTGTTCGAGATTTGGGAGACCGACCGGCTGATCATCTGCATCGACCCGGCCAGCATCGACCTGATCCAGGATTTCTATGCCGACAAGACCGATGTGCGGCTGCTGGAGGTGGAATGCGTGTTCACCGACGATTATCTTCTGGGACACGCCCGCCGGGTCGGTCTGGCGGCCCATCAGACGCCGCAGGATGTGCTGGAACGGCTGCTGCCAACGATCCGCTATGACGTGCGTTTCGAATCCGACCGGCTGGGCGAGGCCGGGTTCGAGCGGTTCGACCGTGTCCGCCAAACTGGCGGGCCGGATGAAAATAGCTTGTCGCTGGCGCGGTTCCTTGGCATCGCACCGGACAAGGCGCGCGAGATACTGGCCGCCGACTACCTGTTCCTCGACTGACCGAGCGGAGACCGCCATGCCCTATGACTATGACCGCACCAACATTTTCGCGCGCATCCTGCGCGGCGAAATCCCGTGCCGCAAAGTGCTGGAAACGGCGCATGCGCTGGCGTTCCACGATATCGCGCCTCAGGCCCCGGTGCATGTGCTGGTGATTCCGAAAGGGGCCTATGTGAACGCCGACCACTTCGCGGCAGAAGCCTCGGATGCCGAGATCGCCGACTATACCCGCGCGATCGGCAAGGTCTGTGCGGACCTGGGCATCTGTCCGGGCGATGGTGGGGCAGGCTATCGGCTGATCGCCAATTCCGGCGATGCGGGCGTGCAGGAGGTGCCGCATCTGCATGTGCACATTCTGGGCGGAAAGGTGCTGGGCCGCATGTTGCAACGCACGCCAGCAGAGTAAGGCGCGGCGCCAGCCCCGACATCTGACCCCGCCGTCAGAAGCGGGGGGTTTCACACCCCCCGCACCCCCCGTG
Source organism: Gemmobacter sp. (assembly GCA_030683915.1). Classification (GTDB taxonomy): domain Bacteria; phylum Pseudomonadota; class Alphaproteobacteria; order Rhodobacterales; family Rhodobacteraceae; genus Wagnerdoeblera. The sequence goes on along the minus strand of JAUXPG010000475.1, from coordinate 9,263 downwards.
GGATATTTTCATCGGCGCGAAAGGGGCGGTTTGGCTAGAGCCGCGCTGCCAGTCGTGCAGCCTGGTCTATGGCGCGTTTCGCATCGAGTTCGGCGGCCACATCCGCGCCACCGATGATGTGGCAGGTGGTGCCAGCGGCGAACAGTGCATCGGCCAGCGCGCGGGCGGGTTCCTGCCCGGTGCACAGCACGATGGTATCGGCGGGGATGAGGTCGGGGCCGGTCGGGGTATCGATTTCAAGCCCTTGCGGCGTGATGCGCCGATAGGTCATGCCGCCGCGCATATCGACCCGCTTCATCTGCAGGCTGGCGCGGTGGATCCAGCCGGTCGTCTTGCCAAGCCCGCGGCCCGGTTTTTCGGCCTTGCGTTGCACCAGCGTGACCGCGCGGGCGGGCGGATGGGGTTGCGGGCCCTGGGGTGCAAGGCCGCCACGGGACTGCGCCGGATCGGCGACGCCCCATTCCTTTAGCCAGAGGTCCAGATCCTCGGTCGGGCTGGTGCCCTGATGCACTAGGTATTCCGCCACGTCGAACCCGATGCCACCCGCGCCGACCACCACGGCCCGAGGGCCGACAGGCGCGCCTTGCAGCACATCGAGGTAGCCTAGCACCCGGGCGCCCGGTTCCACCGGAATTCCGGGGTCGCGCGGGGTGACGCCGGTGGCGATGATGACATCATCATAGCCTTGCAGGCCCGTGACGGTGGCTTCGGTGCCAAGCCGCAGGTCCACGCCTTCGACCGCCAGCATGGCGGCGAACCAGTCCACCAGACCGTGGAACTCCTCCTTGCCCGGCACCTGTTTGGCGAGGTTCAGTTGTCCGCCGACGTGGGCCGCCTTTTCGAACAGCGTGACCCGGTGACCGCGCTGCGCCGCGACAATGGCCGCCATCATGCCCGCAGGCCCGGCGCCCACCACGGCGACCGATTTCGGCACGTCGGCGGGCGGATAGGCCAGTTCGGTTTCTGAACATGCGCGCGGGTTGACAAGGCAACTGGTCAGGCGGCCCGAGAAGGTATGGTCAAGGCAGGCCTGATTGCAGGCGATGCAGGGCGCGATTTCGCGGGCACGGCCCGACGCGGCCTTGGCCACAAAGTCGGGATCGGCCAGAAACGGGCGCGCCATGCTGACCATATCCGCGGCGCCCTCGGCTAACACTGCCTCGGCCACGTCGGGCGTGTTGATGCGGTTCGAGGTGATGACCGGAATGGACACCTCGGGGCGCAGCCGTGCGGTGAGCCAGGTGAAGGCGCGGCGCGGAACGCTGGTGGCAATGGTCGGCACCCGCGCCTCGTGCCAGCCAATGCCGGTGTTGAGGATCGAGGCACCCGCAGCCTCGATGGCTTTGGCAAGTTCCACCACCTCGGGCCATGTCGACCCGTCGGGCACCAGATCGATCAGCGAGATGCGGTAGATGATAAGAAAATCCGCCCCGACCGCCGCGCGCACGCGGGCCACCACCTCGACCGGCAGGCGCATGCGGTTTTCATAGGAGCCGCCCCAGCGGTCTTGGCGCCGGTTGACGTGGGTCACGAGAAACTGGTTGAGGAAATACCCCTCGGACCCCATCACCTCGACCCCGTCATAGCCCGCCTCGCGGGCGCGCACAGCGGCCGTGACGATGTCGGCGATCTGCTTTTCGATTCCGTCTTCGTCCAGTTCGCGCGGGACGAACGGCGAGATCGGCGATTTGACCGCGCTGGCCGACACGCAATCCTTGCCATACGCATAGCGGCCCGCGTGCAGGATCTGCATTGCAATCCGCCCGCCCGCGTCATGCACCCGGTCGGTGACGATGCGGTGGTTGGCTATGTCCTGCGCCGTGTAAAGCCCCGCCGCGCCGGGGAACACCCCGCCTTCACGGTTGGGCGCCATGCCGCCCGTCACCATCAGACCGACACCACCGCGAGCGCGGGTGGCATAGAATTCGGCTACCCGGTTCCAGTCGCCGGTTTCCTCCAGCCCGGTGTGCATCGACCCCATCAGCACACGGTTCTTGAGAACCACATGGCCAAGATCAAGCGGCGCCAGCAGATGCGGATACGGGTTCATGGACGGTCCTCCCCTGTCGGGGTGCATCCTGCGTCAGGGGCGGGGCGTTTGTCACCTGTCGGCGCTGCCTGCCGCTGCGTAAGGGCCGCTACGTCACGCCCGCGTGAGCGCGGCCACCACCCGCCGGGCGACCGGCCCGACCAGCAACACGGCGGGAAATGATAGCGCAAAACTGGGCAACCATCCGCCGACGAGCCAAAGATAGATGAAATCTGCCCCGATTCCGGTGGCCCGCGCGGTGGCGATGCCCGACACCATCAAGCTCATCAACCCGGACAGGATGAAGCCGAACAGGACCGGGGCAAAGCGGGGCGGAAACATCGGGCAGGCTCCTTGCAGCGCGTGCGGGCAGCTAGCCGCAGCGATGCGGCGCTGTCCACCCCCGGCCCGTGCAAGGCCGCCTTGCATCAGCGGGGGTCAGCCCTCCAACTCCGCCGAGGGGATGATGGGAAAGAATGCACCGCCCGACCGCACCCCGAACCAGCGCGCGCCCTCGTGGTCGGCATGTTCGCCAATCTCCACCAGCCGGTAAAAGCTTTTGCGGTCGATCCGCGCCTCAAGACCACGGCGGACCATGACATAGGGCGAAGGTTCGCCGGTTTCGGGGTCACGTTCCACCCGCAGAGGGGTGTCGGGGCTGGCGGTCACCTCGTCTTCGACGTTGGTCACAAAGGTAATGGCCTGTTCGGGCGTGCCTGCGCCCTCGACCCGGAAATCGACCGCGATGAAGGGCACATCGTCAACCTGGATGCCGACCTTTTCAACCGGCGTGACCAGGTAATACCGCCCGTCCTCCAGCTTGAGGATACCCGCGAACAGCCGGACCAACGGCGCGCGCCCGATGGGCGTGCCCAGATAGAACCACGTGCCGTCGCGGGCGATGCGGATGTCCAGATCGCCGCAAAACGGGGGATTCCACAAGTGGACGGGGGGCGGGCCTTTCTTGCCTGCCGCCCGGGCCGCCGCCGCCAGGGTGTCGGCGGAAGGGGTCACAGCTTTTTCACCCATCACTCTTTTGCCATTTGTGCCGGACGCGTTAGTTTGATTGACTGCGATATAGTGCAGGCAGGGGATTTGTCATGGTCGATACGCTGGTAGGTCAGATCGAGGCGCTTGGCGACAGTCTTGCCCGTGCAAGGGCTTCGGTCAACCGCAGGTTCATCGGACAGACGACTGTGGTTGATTTGGTGCTGGCGTCAATGCTGTGCGGCGGCCACGCGCTGCTGGTGGGGTTGCCGGGTCTGGGCAAGACACGGCTGGTCGATACGCTGTCCACCGTGATGGGCCTGCATGGCAGCCGCATCCAGTTCACCCCTGACCTGATGCCCGCCGATATTCTGGGGTCGGAAGTGCTGGAAACGGGTGCTGACGGCGCCCGCGCCTTTCGGTTCATCGAAGGGCCGATCTTTTGCCAGCTTCTGATGGCGGATGAAATCAACCGTGCCAGTCCGCGCACGCAGTCGGCGCTGCTGCAGGCCATGCAGGAAAAAGAGGTGACGGTCGCCGGGGTTCACCGCCCGCTCGGACGCCCGTTTCACGTACTGGCAACGCAGAACCCGATTGAACAGGAAGGCACATATCCGCTGCCCGAGGCACAGCTGGACCGCTTTTTGGTCCAGATTGACGTGCCCTACCCTGACCGCGCGACCGAACGTGCAGTGCTGATTGCCACCACCGGCGCCGAGGAGGACCACTCCGAACAGGTGTTTACCGCCGAATCTCTGCTGGCGGCGCAAGCGGTGCTGCGCCGGATGCCCGTGGGTGACGCGGTTGTGGAACATATCCTTGATCTGGTGCGCGCCTGCCGCCCCGCCGAACCCGACGGGTTCCACGATCTGGCCGACAGCCTGTCGTGGGGCCCCGGCCCGCGCGCGGCGCAGGCGCTGATGCTGACGGTGCGGGCGCGGGCCCTGCTGGACGGTCGCCTTGCGCCTTCGGTAGAGGATGTGGCCGCGATGGCGCGCCCGGTGCTGGTGCACCGCATGGCGCTGACCTTTGCCGCCCGCCAGCGCGGCGAAGATCTGGGCGCGCTGATTGACCGTGTGGCCGCCCGTGTGCTGCGGGTCGAGGCGGCGGCGTGACAGCCGAAGCCCCCCTGCGCGCCCGGGCCGAGGGGCTTGGCCATGCTTTGCCGCCCTTGCTCGCGCAGGCGCAGCATCTGGCGGCCACGGTCATTCTGGGCGATCACGGGCGGCGGCAATCGGGCACGGGCGATGCGTTCTGGCAGTTCCGGCAGGCCACACCGGGCGACCCGTTGCGACGGATCGACTGGCGCCGCTCGGCACGGGGCGATGTTCCTTACGTGCGCGAAACCGAATGGCAGGCGGCACAATCGGTGACGCTGTGGGTGGACCCGTCGCGGTCGATGACGTTCAGCGGGGCCAAGGCCCGCGCGCCGAAATCGGACCGCGCGCGCCTGCTGGCACTGGCGCTGGCGGTGCTGCTGCTGCGGGGCGGCGAACGGGTCGGGCTGTCGGGCGATGCCGTTCCGCCCCGGTCGGGCCGCGCGCAACTGGACCGCATCGCCGGTGCGCTGGCCGAAGATGGCACCACGGAATACGGCGCGCCGGTGCCCGAAGGGTTGGTGACGCACGGGCGCGCGGTGTTCCTGTCCGATTTTCTGGGCGATCTGGGCGCAGTCGAATCCGCCCTGGCGCAGGCCGCCGACCGGGGGGTTGCCGGCGCGCTGGTGCAGGTGCTTGACCCGGCCGAAGAGGATTTTCCCTTTGACGGTCGCACCATCTTTGAATCGATGGGCGGCACCCTGCGGCACGAGACGCTGCGCGCGGGCGACCTTCGCACACGGTATCTTGACCGTCTGGCCGAACGCAAGGCACGGCTGGCAACGCTGGCCCATGCTGCGGGGTGGCATCTGCATCTGCACCACACCGGGCAAGGTGCGGCTTCGGCGTTGCTGTGGCTTTACCGGGCTTTGGAAAGGCGGCGCTGATGTGGGTTCTGGGGCCTGTCGGATTTACCGCGCCGCTGGTGTTGTGGGCGCTGCTGGTGCTGCCGGTGCTGTGGTGGCTGCTGCGTGCGGTACCGCCCGCGCCGGTGCGGCGGCGGTTTCCCGGCGTGGCCCTGCTGCTTGGACTGAAGGACGACGAGGCGGAAACCGACCGCACGCCGTGGTGGCTTCTGCTGCTGCGGATGGCCGCGTTGGCAGCGCTGATCGTGGCCTTTGCCGGGCCGGTGCTGAACCCCGTGCAGCGCGCGGCGGGTGCCGGGCCTGTGCTGGTGCTGATGGATGGCGGTTGGGCCGATGCGCGCGACTGGCCGCGCCGGATGGAACGTGTGGCTGCGGCGGTGGACGATGCCGGGCGGCAGGGCCGCCCCGTGGCGGTCGCGCTGCTGGCCGACCCGCCCCCCGGCGCAGTTGTCTTTCAGGCCGCGACCGATGTGCGCAGCCGCTTGCCTTCGCTCGTGCCGTCGCCCTGGGAACCCTCGGATGCCGCGCTGGCCTGGGCCCGCGCGCAGACCGGCAGTTTCGAGACGCTGTGGCTTTCCGACGGGCTGGACCGCGCCACCCGCGCTGCCACGCTGGCCGCGCTGGAATCGCGCGGCCCGGTGACGGTGTTTGAAACCTCGCGCCCGGCACTGGGTCTGGCGGGCCCCACCTATGCCGATGGCGAAATCCGGGTGCCGGTGCGCCGGGCGGCAACCTTGGGGTCGCTTGAGGTGACGGCCTTGGCCATCGGCCCCGATCCCGCCGGGATCGAACGCGAACTGGCGCGCCAGACCGTGACGATGGCGCCCGGCGCGGCGGAAACCGTGGCCGCGTTCGACCTTCCGCCAGAACTTCGCAACCGGATCACCCGGTTTGAACTGGAGGGCACGCGCGGCGCCGGGGTCGTCGCGCTGGCCGATGACAGCCTGCGCCGCCGCAAGGTCGCGCTGATTTCCGGGCGGGATGACCGCGAGGGCCTGCAACTGCTGTCGCCCACGCACTACTTGCGGCAGGCGCTCGATCCGGTTGCCGATCTGATCGACGGCACGCTGACCGACGTGTTGCTGGCCAGCCCCGATGTGGTGGTTCTGGCCGATGTCGCCCGCCTGACCGTCGGCGAAGAGGAGGCCGTGGTTGAATGGCTTTCCAAGGGCGGGCTGCTGCTGCGCTTTGCCGGGCCGCGCCTTGCCGCGTCTGATCTTGGCCGGACCGAGGATCACCCCCTGCTGCCGGTCCGCCTGCGCGAAGGCGGGCGCACCGTCGGGGGCGCGATGAGCTGGGGCGAGCCGCGCATGTTGGCGCCCTTTTCCAGCGGATCGCCGTTCTTTGGCCTGACGGTGCCCGACGAGGTGACGGTGACCGCGCAGGTCCTGTCCCAGCCCGACCCCGAACTGTCTGACCGCACCATCGCCGCGCTGGCGGATGGCACACCTTTGGTCACCCGCAAGCCGGTTGGTGACGGTCAGGTCGTGCTGTTCCATGTGACCGCAAATGCCGAGTGGTCAACCCTGCCGCTGTCGGGCCTGTTCGTGCAGATGCTGGAACGGCTGGCGGTGTCGGCCCGTTCGGCACGCCCTACGGTGGGTGATCTGGAAGGCACGATGTGGCAGGCCGAGCGGTTGCTGGATGGCTTCGGGCGGCTGGTCGATGGCGGGCAATTGGCGGCGGTGCAGGGCGCCTTGCTGGCCGGTGCCTTGGGCAGTGGCGCCTCGGCTGCCCTGCCACCGGGGCTTTATGCCGATGGCGACCGTCGTCTGGCCTTGAACGTGATCGGGGCGGACCGGATGCTGGAACCTGCCGTCTGGCCCGACCGTATCGCCGTCGAAGGCGCGGCCGAAACCCGCGAACGGGCGCTGAAGGGGGCACTTCTGGCGGCGGCGCTGCTGGCGCTGATGGCCGACATCCTTGCCACGCTTGCGCTGACCGGGCGGTTGCGGCGCGGCATGGCGGCGGCGCTGGTCGCCGGGTTGGCGGTGCTGCCCCAGGATGCCCGCGCGCAGGATGAATTTGCCATCCGCGCCACCGTCGATGTTGTGCTGGCGCATGTCATCACCGGCAACGCTCAGGTGGACCGCGTGGCCGAAGCCGGGTTGCGTGGCCTGGGCGAGATCTTGTTTTCGCGCACCACGATCGAACCCGCCGCCCCGATGGGCGTGGACCTTGAAACCGATGAGCTTGCGTTCTTTCCGTTTCTTTATTGGCCCATCGTACCCGAACAGCCGATGCCGTCGCCCGCCGCCTATCGCAAGCTGAACCAGTATCTGCGCACTGGCGGGATGATCCTGTTCGATACGCGCGATGCCGATGTGGGCGATTTCGGCGGCGCCACCCCTGAAGCGCGGCGGTTGCAGATGCTGGCCGCGCCGCTCGATATTCCCCCGCTGGAGCCGATCCCCGCGGACCACGTGCTGACGCGCACGTTCTATCTGTTGCAGGATTTTCCGGGTCGCCACATGGGCCGCAGTGTGTGGGTCGAGGCCGCGCCACCCGATGCCGAACAGGCCGAAGGCATGCCGTTTCGCAACCTCAACGATGGCGTGACCCCGGTGGTGATCGGCGGCAACGACTGGGCGGCCGCATGGGCGCTAGATGACCGGGGAATGCCGCTTTATCCGGTGGGCCGGGGCTTTGCCGGCGAACGCCAGCGCGAAATCGCCTGGCGGTTCGGGGTAAACCTGATCATGCATGTGCTGACCGGCAACTATAAATCCGATCAGGTGCATGTGCCCGCGCTTTTGGAAAGGCTGGGCCAATGACCGGCGCGATGGTGTTCGACCCGCTTCTGGCATGGCCGTTGATCGCCGCGCTGGCCGCATTGGCGGGACTGCTGTTGTCCTTGGCATTCTGGGGGCGCATGTCGGGTGGATGGCTGCGCGCGCTGGCGGCGGTGGCGGTGCTGGCTGCGCTGGCCAACCCCAGTTGGCAGACCGAAGATCGTGCGCCGCTGTCCGACATCGTGCTGGTCGTGGTCGACGACAGCGCCAGCCAACGCATCGCCAACCGCGTGGACCAGACCGAAGCCGCGCTGGCCGGGTTGCTGGCACGCATTGCCCGCATGCCCGCTACCGAGGCGCAGGTCGTGCGCGTGCCCGACGCCGAAGGTGACGGCGGCACACTGGCGATGGCGCGGTTGGCCGAAGCCTTGGCGGAAATTCCGCGCGCCCGCCTCGCCGGGGTATTCCTCATTTCCGACGGGCATGTGCATGACGTGCCGCAAGCCCCTGCGCTGCCTGCCCCGTTCCATGTGTTGCTGACCGGCCAACCGCAGGATTGGGACCGCCGTCTGGTGGTCAAGACCGCTCCCGCCTTCGCGATCATGGGTGAGCCGGTGTCGCTGATCCTGCGGGTCGAGGATCAGGGCGCGGTGCCGCCCGCCTTGGCCGGTGCCGCCGATCTGACCGTGCGGATTGACGCCGACGAACCCCAGACCTTTACGGTGCCGGTGGGCGAGGATCTGGAATTGCCGGTCAACCTGCCGCATGGCGGCATCAACGTGCTGCAACTGTCGGTGACCGCGCAGCCCGGAGAACTGACCGAGGCGAACAACTCCGCCGTACTTCGCATCAACGGAGTGCGCGACAGATTGCGGGTTCTGCTGGTGTCCGGCGAACCCCACGCGGGTGAGCGGGTCTGGCGCAATTTGCTGAAGTCCGATGCGTCGGTGGATCTTGTGCATTTCACCATCCTGCGCCCGCCCGAAAAGCAGGACGGCGTTCCAGTGACCGAACTTTCGCTGATCGCCTTTCCGACCAAGGAACTGTTCGTCGACAAGGTTGATGAATTCGACCTGATCATCTTTGACCGCTATCGCCGTCGCGGCATCCTGCCGATGTCGTATCTGGAAAACGTGCGGGACTACGTGCGCAAGGGGGGCGCCGTGCTGATCGCGGCGGGGCCGGAATTCGGCACTGCCGACAGTCTTTGGCGCTCGCCGCTGGCCGAAATCCTGCCGGTGGACCCCACCAGCCGCGTGCTGGAACAGGGGTTCCGGCCCGCGCTGACCGATCTGGGGCGCAAGCATCCGGTCACTCAGGGTCTTGACGCGCAGGCGCCCGACGAAGGCTGGGGCCGCTGGTTCCGCCAGATCGACATGGCCGCGACCGGCGGTCAGGTGGTGATGGAGGGTATCGCCGGGCAACCGCTTCTGGTGCTGGACCGGGTGGAGGAAGGGCGCGTCGGCATGCTTGCGTCCGATCATATCTGGCTTTGGGGGCGCGGGTTCGAAGGTGGCGGTCCGCAACTGGAACTGCTGCGCCGTCTGGCGCA
>JAUXPG010000430.1 GCA_030683915.1 Gemmobacter sp. | reverse complement strand
GTGAAGCTGCCCCAGGATGCCACCAGATCCGACGTCGCCGCGCCGGCAAGCACCGGATACTCGAAGTTGCTTTCGGCATAGATCGCCTGTGCTGCGGGCGACACGAGCCATTCCATCAGTTTCACCGCCGCGTCCTTGTTCGGCGCCGCCTTGGTCAGCCCGATGCCCGAGACGTTCACATGCGTGCCGCCATCGGTGAAGGTCGGGAATACGATGCTGACCGATTCGGCCCAAGCCTTCTGTTCGGGGTCCGCGAGCATCGCGCCCATGTAATAGGTATTGCTCAACGCGATGTCGCATTCGCCGGCCCAGATTGCCTTGACCTGGGCGCGGTCGTTGCCTTCGGGTTTGCGGGCAAGGTTGGCCTTGACGCCGGCCGCCCACTCCTTCGCCACCGTTTCACCGTGATGGGCGATCAGTGCGGCCAGCAGGGCAAGGTTGTAGTCATGCACGCCCGGACGGGTGCAGATGCGCCCTTTCCAGGTGTCCGAGGCCAGATCCTCGTAGGTCGTCACCTCGCCCGGTTTCACCCGGTCCTTGTGGGCATAGACGACGCGGGCGCGGCTGGTCAGGGCGAACCACTTGTCCTCGGGGCTGCGCAGTTCGGCGGGCACTGCCGCCTTCAGCGCCGCGCTGTCCACCGGCTGCAGCACATCCGCCTCGACGATCTGGTTGAGGTTGGCAATGTCCACCGTCATCACCAGATCTGCCGGGCTGCGCGCGCCTTCGGATTTCAGCCGCTCCACCAACCCCTTTTCCACGAAGGCCAGATTGACCTTGATGCCGGTTTCGGCGGTGAACGCCGCCATCACCGGCTCGATCAGGAACGCCTGACGGGTGGTGTAGATGTTCACCTCGTCCGCCAGTGCTGGAAAGGCGAACAGAGCGGCGGCAGAGGCGAGAAGGGCGTGACGGACCGACATGGGCGACTCCTTGGGTCAGGTTATGCCCGCCATAAATCCGAGTTTTTTGGTCAGGTCAATACCCGATTAATTATCTCAACAATCAGCGCCGGAGTTTGTCCGCTGCCCGCGCCTCGTTCCACAGCGCGTCCATCGCCTCCAGCGTGCTGTCGGCCGGGGTCAGGCCCTGCTGCGCCAAACGCGCCTCGATATGGGCAAAGCGGCGGGTGAATTTGGAATTTGCTTGGCGCAGCGCGGCTTCGGGGTCGATCTTGAGGTGCCGCGCGAGGTTGGCCATTACGAACATCAGATCACCGAACTCCTCGGTCAGCGCCTCGGGGCCAAGGCTATCGCGCGCTTCGACCAACTCGCCCGCCTCCTCCGCCACCTTGTCCACCACCTGTGCCACGTCGGGCCAGTCAAACCCCACCCGCGCCGCCCGCGACTGCAGCTTGACCGCCCGCGTCAACGCAGGCAGCCCCAACGCCACGCCATCGAGCACGCCCGCGCGCCCGCGTTCGCGCGCCTTCAGCGCCTCCCAATCGCGGGTCTGCTGGTCGGGTGACTTGTCGCGGCTTTCCGATCCGAACACATGCGGATGGCGGGCCACCATCTTGTCGCTGATCCCGCGCACCACGTCGTAGAACCCGAACAACCCGGCCTCCTGCGACATCTGCGCGTGATAGACCACCTTCAACAACAGATCGCCCAACTCGCCCGGCATTTCGCCCCAGGCCGCGCGGTCAATCGCATCGGCGACCTCGTGCGCCTCCTCCAGCGTATAGGGCGCGATGGTGGCAAAGGTCTGCGCCAGATCCCACGGGCAGCCGCCGGCGGGGTCACGCAGCGCGGCCATGATGGCGCGCAGCCGCGCGATGCCGCCCTCGGGGTCAAAGATGACAGGGTCGTGACGGGGGTCGGGCATTGCGGCCTCGCGGGTTTTGGGGTTTGGTCCGGGCTTATCCGGGAACACTACAAGGAGTCCATGATGCCCGTTCTCAATGCCATCGCCGGGTATGCCGACGAGATGAAGGGGTGGCGCCGGCACCTGCACGCGCACCCCGAACTTTCGTTTGATTGCCCGGAGACGGCGGCCTTCATCGTGGCCCGGCTGCACGAGATCGGGGTGGACGAAATCCACACCGGAATCGCGCGGACCGGCATCGTCGCGGTCCTGAACGGGCAGGGGCCGGGGCCGACCATCGGCCTGCGCGCCGACATGGACGCGCTGCCGATCGAAGAAACGACCGGGGTGGCCTATGCCTCGACCATCAAGGGGCGCGCGCATGCGTGCGGCCATGACGGGCATGTGGCCATGCTGCTGGGGGCGGCGAAGTATCTGGCCGAGACGCGGCGGTTTTCGGGCCGGGTCGCGCTGATCTTCCAGCCGGCCGAGGAAGACGGCGGCGGCGGCGAGGTGATGGTGAAGGAAGGGGTGATGGACCGTTTCGCCATCGGGCAGGTTTACGGCATCCACAATGCGCCGAACGTGCCGTTTGGCAAGTTCATCACCACGCCCGGCCCGTTCATGGCGGCGGTGGATACCGCGTGGGTGCGGCTGCGCGGGCGGGGCGGGCATGGCGCCACCCCGCATGACACGGTGGACCCGATCATCGCCGCCGTCGGCATGATCGGCGCGCTGCAAAGCATCGTGTCGCGCAACACCTCGGCCATCGAATCGCTGGTCCTTTCGGTGACCCAGATCCATGCGGGCACGGCCTCCAACATCATCCCCGAAGCGGCGTGGTTCTGCGCCACGATCCGCAGCTTTTCGCCCCATGTGCGCGACCTGGCCGAACGGCGGTTCCGCGAGATCGTGGCGGGCCATGCATCAGCCTATGGCGTGACCGCCGAGGTGGCCTATGAACGCGGCTATCCGCCGACCGTAAATCACGCCCATGAAACCGAATTCGCCGCCAGCGTCGCGCGCGAGATTTCAGGGGTGGATCTGGTGGATGCCGGCGCCGACCGCGAGATGGGGGCCGAGGATTTCAGCTATATGCTCGAGGCCCGGCCGGGCGCCTATCTGTTTCTGGGCACCGGGCCGGGCGCGGGGCTGCACCACGCAAGCTATGACTTCAACGACGATGCCGCCCCCATCGGCGCGAGCTTCCTCGCCCGACTGGTCGAGCGCGCGCACCCCTTGGGCTGAGGGTGGTAGCTGAGGGGTGGGGGGGGGGGGGGGGCGCCCCCCCCCCC
>JAUXPG010000314.1 GCA_030683915.1 Gemmobacter sp. | reverse complement strand
CCCTGCGCGGTCTTGCTGGGGGCGGACAGCGCCCTGTGGGGCGACCCTGATCCCGTGGCCACGCCCGAGGAAGCCGCCGCCGCGATGCGGCCGCATATCGCCCGGCATCTGGAGGCCGGGGGGCGGCTGCATCACGTGACGCGGCATATGCTCGGGCTGTTTCATGGCCGCCCCGGCGCGCGCGTCTGGCGGCGCATGCTGTCGGAGGCCGGGGGGCGCACGGGGGCGGGGCTGGTGGAGTATGATGCCGCGCTGGCGGCGGTGATGCAGGCGCAAGCCGAGGTGGCGCAGGCGCGTGTCCCTTTGAGGGACATCAGCGCGTCGTAACGAATTCAAAGGCTTGCGCGACCGAATTCACGAATTGTCAACGTTTCCGTCCGAGCAGGGGCACCAGCACAGCTGTCGCCTGCACGGCGGTTAGAGAAAGTCCTGTTCCGCCTGCGTCACATCCACCCCGAGCAGATCGAGGCCGGATTCGAGGTTTTCCGCCAGATGCGGCATCCCCGAGAGGTAGGTGGCGGTGGGGGTTGTCGCTTCGGAAAACGCGGTTTCGACGGCGGCGGCATAGTCTTCGGGGTCAAAGGCGCCGCGACCGACCCATGCGATGGCGGTCAGATGGGCCTTTTCGTCGTCATTGAGCGCATTGATGAAGGCGGTCAGCTCGCCAGCCCCGACATCGCCTTCGCGGGCGAGGAACAGGATGTGCACGACCTTGTCGGTGGCGATTTCGATCATGGGGAACCTCCTTGCCTTTGTCCCAGTGTCCGCCGGTTCGGGGCCTGATGCAAGGGCTTGGCGCAGGGGGCGCGCGCGTGGCAGGTTGGCCCGGCAACAAGGGGGGTGTGATGGAACCGGACGGATGGCGGCGGGTGGACAGCCCCGCGCTTGCGGCATGGGCGGCGGCGGTGGCGCCCGTGGCGCAGGCGGTGGTGGCGCAAGCCGGATCTGAGGCGTGGCGCCACGGCGGCACGTGGTTCGTGGGGGTCGATGCCTTGCCCAATGATGCAGCGGGCGCGGTGGCGGGGGGGCCGGGGCTGCCGTGGGCCGATCTGCCGCTGGCGCCGGTGCCGCTGCATCGCGCGCAGCTGTCGGTTGTGCGGTCCGGCTATCCGCAAGCCGACCCCGATGAAACGGAGGCTGCCGCGCGGTTCCGGCGGGTGCGGGATGCGGCGCATCTGGACGGCCTGTTGCCCGTGGGCCCCACGCGGGCCCGGATGATCCGCGAGCCCCATGCGTGGGTGCTGGGGGTGGGGCTGTTTGGCGGCGGGCCGGGGGCGGCGCCGACGGTGGTCTGGCCGGGCAGCCACCGCATTCTGCACGAAGGGCTGGCCGGGGCGCTGGCCGGGCATCCGCCCGCGCAATGGGACGGGGTGGATGTGACGGCGGCCTATATGGCGGCCCGGGCGCGGGTGTTCGCCACCTGTGACCGGGTGGAGGTCGCGCTGGCGCCGGGGCAGGGGGTGGTGTTGCACCGGCATCTGCTGCACGGGATGGCGCCGTGGACGGCAGGCGGGGGGGCGCGCGCCGTGGCGTGGTTTCGCCCGCTTCTGCCCAGCGTTCAGGCGTGGATGGCCTGAGGCACCGGCCCGAACCTTGCGCGGGGGGACAGAGGCGCGCGGTTCGAGCCGGTGGCGGACGCGCGCCCCTTTTTGGGGGATGGACGCGCGCCCTTGGCGGAGCGGCCTGCCGGACGGCAGGGCCGGATCACATGGCGGGCAGCAGCACGCGGTCGATGACGTGGATGACACCGTTCGATTGCTTGACATCCGCGATGGTGACGGTGGCCACACCGCCTGCGCCGTCCTTGATCTGGATGGCGTCGCCCGACAGCATGGCGGTGAATTCGCAGCCGCCCACCGTTTTGACCGGGTGCATGCCCTTGTCATCGGCCACCATCTTGCGGATCGCGTCGGCCATCGCATCGGCGGCGATGACATGGCAGGTCAGGACCTTGACCAGTTGATCCTTGTTCTCGGGCTTGAGCAGCGTGTCCACGGTGCCAGCGGGCAGGGCGGCAAAGGCGGCGTTGGTGGGGGCGAACACGGTGAACGGCCCCTTGCCTTGCAGCGTGTCCACCAGGCCTGCGGCCTGCACGGCGGCGACCAGTGTGGTGTGATCGGCGGAATTCACCGCGTTCTCCACGATGGTCTTGTCGGCATACATCGGCGCACCGCCGACCATCGGGTTGCCCGCAAGTGCAGGGGCGGCGGTCAACAGCAAGGCGGCGAAGGTGGTTTTGAAGGACATTGCGGGTCTCCGGTGTCGCGGGGGCCCCATGCCCCCTTGGTGACCGCAGCTACGAAAGGCGGTGGGGCCGAGTTTCGGCCCTCGCGGTTTCGTGATCAGGGGGGGGACAGGGCGGCCGTCAGGAGAACCGGGCCGGTGGGGGCCGGGCCGGGGGCGCCGCCTGCGGGTTCCAGCGACACCGCCAGCACGAGGCCGGGGGCAAGGTCGGGGCGTGGCAGGCGGGTCTCGGCGGTGGCCAGCAGGCCAAGGCTTTCGGGCACGCCAGAGGGACCGATCAGCCACAGCTGGTAATCGCGCCCTGCGGGGGCGGGGGTGCCTGCGGTGCGGGTGATCCGCAGCGCCGCGCCGTCCCAAACGGCGGCAAAGGCGACCGGGGCCGTGTCGTCCTGCAAGGCGGCCTGCAGGCGCGGGGTGACGGGGGCGGGCCCTTGGACCGCCAGCACGCCGACCAGCAGCAAGGCGGCGACAGCGGCCCCGGCCACGGCGCCCCACCAGCCAAAGCGGCGGCGCGGCGGGGCCGGGAACAGCCGCGCCTCGATCCGGTCGCGCAGGGGGGCGGGGGGCGCCACCTCGGAGTAGGCGGCGTTCAGCGGGGCAAGCCGGTCGTGCCAGCGGGCCACGGCCTCGGCAAAGGC